>UQXJ01000001.1 GCA_900545015.1 uncultured Mollicutes bacterium
AAGCAATCTTGATATTGATTGGGCTGCCAAATCTTACGAGTACATTAGAATTAGCAATTCATCAACCACTTAATCAAAGAATAAGTTCAAAAGCCATTTTTGAACCAATGTCTCAAAATGAAGCTAAAAATTACATCGAAACGAAAATCGAAAAAGCTGGTTCAAACCTATCATATTTCGATCCCGAAGCAATCGAAGCTACTATTAACGGAGGAAAAGGTATTCCAAGAATTATAGATCGAATCATGGATAAATCGTTAATGCTAGCGGACAACATGGAAATGAACAGGATAACATTGGAATTGGTTAAAAAAGTAATTCAAACATTATAAAGCACATTAAATAATGTGAATAATTTATCACATTATTTGGTGCTTTTTTTCTGCTGATGAATGTATCTTATTGTTTTTTTACTTCACGTAAAATTGTAGGAGAGTTTTACAAGCATGGTGCGTCCTCAAAATATTTGAAGAAAAAATCATCAAATAAAGTGATAAATTCTTCCTCAAATAATCTGACTAGCCACAATGTACTGTAAAAGATTTATGAGGGTCCTCGATGAGGATTTCAAAATCTTCGAAAATAATCTTGAATTTCTTAAGCTAAAACAAGAATCAGAGAATAATTTATTAAGTCCAGAAGGAATAGAAATAAGAGTAAATAGATCTATTCAAGTGGAAGGTGCTTTCGGTAATGAAAAGCAAAATAGGAATTATGATAGATTAAGGAGACGCAGGATGGTTCCGGTAACATCTGAAATATTTTGCACTTTACTTGGCAGCAATTTAAAGAAATATTTTAGATACATTGCTCAAAATAGAATGCCAAGTTTTCGGACTGCTCCATCTGGCTTAGCTGCTGAAAATTTTAAGAAGCCTTCTGCGAAAAAGTTATCGAAAAAAGGAAAACGAATAAACGCAAAAACTTATAAAAATTAAACATACTTTAGTATGTTTAAAAACTAAAATTTAAGATGAAAAAAAAGAGGCTGTTTTTACCTAGTTATCAATCTAGTTTTTCAACAGCCCCTTTTAATTTGGATATTTTTCTTTTAAATCTTTAATATTCTTTGACTTATAAAGCGAAGAATATTTTTTATATTGTTCATTTAAGAACTTTTCATAACTGGATTCAGCATTGGTGTTTGGAATAAAGAACTTAACATTTTTTATAAGTTCAGGCAAATATTGAAGATGTGGCCAAACATTTGGATAATCATATGGATATTTATCTTCATCAGCGATATTTATAGGAGTAAGTCTTAAATAATCAAGAACACCTAAAGGCATTTCTTTATTAAAATCCATAGCTCTTTCAATAGACAAGCATGCTGATTTCGATTTTGGAGATAAACATAAATCAACAATAGCAACGCTTAAAGGTATGATTGCTTCTGGTAAACCTACAGTATATGCGCTATCAATTGCTATTTTTGTTCTCATGCATGCTTGAGGGTTTGCAATTCCAATATCTTCATAAGCAGTAACTAAAAGCCTTCTAGTAAGACTTTCTAAATCACCAGCAATTAATAATCTTGATGCATAGTAAATTGCAGCATTAACATCGCTACCTCTAATTGATTTTTGAAGTGCGCTGACTGCATCATAATGCCCATCATCATCACTATCTATGCTTGAATTTGGAACTTTAACAATTGTTTTAGTTTTTTCTAATGTTATTTTTTCATTAGTAAAGTTAATATATAAAATTTCTAAAAAGTTAAGAGCAAATCTAAAATCACCATTTGACTGTTTAGCAATATACATTAGTGATTCATCATCAATAACAATTTTATTTTGAAGTCCATTAGGAGAAGCTATTGCTCTTTTTAAACCAAACACAATCTCTTCATTTGTTAACTTTTTAACTTCTAAAAGATGAGTTCTTGATCGAATCGCTTTATTAATTGAAATATAAGGATTAGCAGTAGTTGCTCCAATTAAATAGATTGTTCCGTCTTCAACACTAGGAAGTAAGATATCTTGCTTATCTTTATTTAATCTATGAATTTCGTCAATTATTAAAATTGAACATTCATAATGTTTGCTTTCTTCAATAGCATCAACAATGTCTTTTTTATTTGAAGTAACTGCGTTTATTTTTGTAAAATGAGCGCCAATAGAATTTGCATAACATTCAGCAATTGTTGTTTTTCCTGTTCCAGGTTCACCAAAAAGAATAAAAGATACAGGGGTTTTCTTGTTTACACTATTAGTGAGAAATCCGTGTTCACCAATTAATTCTTTTTGCCCAATAACATCGCTAAGTTTATTTGGACGCATTCTAAAAGCGAGTGGTTTAATCATGAAAACATTATACATTAAACACCTTATTTTGTATAATTAAGTCTATGAAAATCGTATTACAAGAAGTAGTTAAAGCAAGCGTTGAAATTAATGAGAAAATATATTCTTCAATTGGGAAGGGATATTTATTATTAGTTTCTTTTACAAATGATGATAATAAAGAAATTATCGATAAAATGATTGAAAAGGTCATTAAGTTAAGAATCTTTTTAGATGAGAATGGAAAAACAAATTTATCACTTAAAGATGTTGGTGGAGAAATTTTAAGTGTTTCTCAATTTACAATTTATGCTGATATTCATAAAGGAAATAGGCCAAGCTATGTAAATTGCTTAAGACCAGATGAAGCAACACTTTTATATGATTATTTCAATGAAAAAATTGCTACATATGGTTTCCCAGTTAAAACTGGTGTTTTCGGTGCAGACATGAAAGTACATTTAATTAATGATGGCCCATATACTCTTGTAATTGATAGCAAAGAATTAGGTTTTTAATATGAAAGTAATGTTAGGTTTAAGTGGCGGTGTTGATAGTGCAGTTGCTGCATATTTATTAAAGAAACAAGGATACGAAGTTGTTTGTTGCTTTATGAGAAATTGGGATTCAATGGCAAATAATGATTTACTTGGAAATCCTACAATTAACGATTCAATGTGCCCACAAGAAAAGGATTATCATGATGCATGTGCAGTAGCTGAAAAGCTTGGCTTAAAAATGCTTAGAGTTGATTTTGTTAAAGAATATTGGGACAATGTTTTTACATATTTTTTAAGTGAATATAAAAAAGGAAGAACACCAAATCCTGATGTTTTTTGCAATAAATACATTAAGTTTGGACCATTTTTAGATTTTGCTAAAAAAGAAGGCTGCGATATGATTGCAATGGGTCATTATGCTAAACGTGTAGATAAAGATGGCAAAACATATTTATTAAAAGCAAGCGATTTAAATAAAGATCAAACATATTTTTTAAGTCAAATTTCTTTAGAACAATTAAAATCTTGTTTATTTCCTCTTGGAGATATTAGTAAACCTGAAGTAAGAAAAATTGCTCATGAACTTGATTTAGAAACAGTAGAAGATAAAAAAGATTCTACAGGTGTATGTTTTATTGGCGAAAGAAATTTCAAAGAGTTTTTAATGAATTATTTACCTGCTAAAAAAGGTGATATTGTAGATATTGATTCAGGAAAAGTCATTGGAAAACATGATGGAGTTTTATATTATACACTCGGTCAAAGAAAAGGATTAGGAATCGGTGGTATTAATGGTTTGCCATCAAAAGGTTGGTTTGTTTGTAAAAAAGATGTTATTAAAAATATTTTATATGTTGGCAGTGGAAGTGAAGACGATCATCTATTTAGCGATTTAAGTATCATAGATAATATCAATTTATTTAATGGTCCTATTCCTGATGGAACTCATATTAACGTTAAATTCAGATATAGACAAAGTGATTTAGGTGTAACTGTTTATAACATACCAGATGGAAAAATTAAGTTAGTTCATGACACTCCATATAAAGCTGTAACTCCTGGACAAGCATGTGTTTTCTATGATGGAGATATTTGCCTTGGTGGTGGCTTAATTGACAAAACATATCGTAATGGAAAACTACTAAATTAATACTAATTTGCTACTAATAATCTACTAAAATTAAGTTACTTTACTATAAATTAAAAATTGTAAAGTAATTTTTTATATTTTTTATTAAATTTAAAGTTTATTTTATGCTTGAATGTAGTAAACTTTATTTAGAGTCGATGGAGGAAATATAATATGGCTAAAAAATCAAAAAAGAAAGGCCTAGGTAGCAAAGTAGTACTAATAATTTCTACAGCTATTTTTGTTATTGGGCTAATTTGTTTCTTTGCAATTTATGGAGCAGCTGGTGTAACTAGTATTAATGTAGTTAAAACTAACGCTTTAGGCAAAGAAACAAGTACAACAACAACTTTAATGTTCGCTGGCTTAGCAGCATTATTTGGTGGAGATGCAAAAGTTTCTATGTCGGTAAGTTCAACAGTTGAAGCTCTTAACAAAGGTACAACAGATTTAGGAACTCTTACATTAGCATTTAACTATGGAACATTTATTGCTTTAATGCTTGTCCTTGTTGGGTTTGTATTATTTGTCGCAACTTATAAAAACAAATTATGTCAATTAGTCTCAACACTTTTATTAGTTTCTGGAGCAATAGTATTGTTCTGTAGTGGTGCAATTTTTGCTGGAATTAATGCTGATACTGTAGAACCATTCATTAAACTTCATAGTGCAATTGGACAACAAGCAACAATCGATATTGGTTCAATGATACTTGGAATTTCAAGTGGTTTAATTGGATTATTCAATCTTTTCCATTTAGTTCTTTTATTAGCAAAAGGTAAATAATTAATTTATAAAATTTTATAATTTTAGGGCTCAGCAAAATGAGTCCTTTTTTCTTGCTTTTATCCACTTTAAATAATATAATTTGGGCGGAAAGAGATAAGAAACTTGTTTCGTAGAGAGTCGCACATGGTGAAAAGCGATAAAGAAGTACTTATCAGCCATTCCTGTATAAAGTGGTTAAGAGCCCGTTTAACGCGTTAAGTTTATTAATTGAGTGCTTATTTTATTAAGAAATAGGATGGTACCGCGATATATTCGTTCCTAGGTTTATACTAGGATTTTTTTATTTTTAAGGAGATAAATTTATGAGATTTATGACATCAGAAGAAATCAGAATGACTTGGCTTAATTTCTTTAAAGAAAGAGGACATATGATTGAACCAGGCGCAAGTTTAATTCCTCATAATGACCCAAGTTTACTTTGGATAAACGCAGGTGTTGCTGCATTAAAGAAATACTTTGATGGTAGTGAAATACCTGAATGTAAGAGAATTACAAATGTTCAAAAATGTATTAGAACAAACGATATTGAAAATGTTGGTAAAACTGCAAGACACCATACATTTTTTGAAATGCTTGGCAACTTTTCAATCGGAGATTATTTTAGAAAAGAAGTTATACATTGGGCTTTCGAAATTTTAACAAGTGAAAAATATTTTGGAATGCCAAAAGAAAAACTTTATATAACATACCATCCAACTGATTTAGAAGCTAAAAAATATTGGATTGAAGCTGGTATGGAAGAAAGTCATTTAATTCCTTTAGAAGGAAACTTCTGGCAAATTGGTGAAGGACCTTGTGGACCTAATACTGAAGTATTCTTTGATAGAGGAGAAAAATGGGATAAAGACAATATTGGTGTTGACCTTATTAGAAAAGATATTGAAAATGATAGATACATTGAAATTTGGGGTATTGTTTTCTCACAATTCAACGCTGTAAATGGTTTAAAAAGAGAAGACTATAAAGAACTCCCACATAAAAATATTGATACTGGCGCAGGCCTTGAAAGAATTTGCTGTGTCTTGCAAAACACAGAAACAAATTTTGAAACAGACTTATTTATGCCAATTATTAAAGCTACACAAAAAATTACAAATAAGCCATATGAAGGAAAATATTTAATGCCTTATAGAGTAATTGCTGATCACATCAGAACATGTACATTTGCTTTAGCTGATGGTGAAACATTCTCTAACGAAGGAAGAGGATATGTATTAAGAAGATTACTTAGAAGAGCTATGCGTTATGCTCAAAAATTAGATTTATACGAACCATTCCTTTATAAATTAGTTGATTCAGTTGTTGATGTAATGAAATGCTTCTATCCTTATTTAGTTGATAAGAAAGAATTCGTTAAAAAGATTATTAAGGGCGAAGAAGAAAGATTCATTAAAACACTTAAAAATGGTGAAACATTATTAAGCGAATTTATTGAAAACAAAAAAGAATTAAGTGGCGAAGAAGCATTTAAACTTTACGACACATTCGGATTCCCAATCGAATTAACAAAAGAAATGTGCGAAGATGCTGGTGTTACAATAGATATGGATGGCTTCAAAGAGTGCTTAAATAAACAAAAAGAACTCGCTAGAGCATCTAGAAAGAATATTGAATCATTTAATAAACAATCAAAGGATTTATTAGATTTTAAAGAACCAAGTGAATATACATATAGTGATGATACTGTAGAAGGTAAAGTTATTGGACTATTCAAAGATGGTGTTAAAGTCGATTCAATTGAAGATGAAGGCGAAGTTGCGTTTGATGTAACTAATTTCTACGCTGAAATGGGTGGACAAGTTGCTGATACTGGTTTCATTGAAAATAAAAAAACAAGAGCAAACGTTATTAATGTAACAAAAGCTCCAAATAAAGAGCATTTACATCATGTTAAAGTTTTATACGGAAGTATTAAACTCGGTGATAGAATGTCTTTAAATGTTGATAAAAATAGACATTTCTCTATCATGAAAAATCATAGTGCTACACACTTATTACAAAGTGCACTTATTGAAGTATTAGGTGACGAATGTAAGCAAAAAGGTAGCTTCGTAAATGATGAATATTTAAGATTCGACTTCTCATTCTTAAGAAAGATTGATTCAACTGAAATTAAGAAAATCGAAAGAAAAGTCAATGAATTTATAAAAGAAGGAATTGAAGAAAAAACAGTTGTACTTCCAATCGAAGAAGCAAAGAAACTCAATGCAATCTCATTATTTGATGAAAAATATGGTGATAGTGTTAGAGTAGTTGAGTTTGGTGATGTATCAAAAGAATTCTGCGGTGGGACACATGTTAAAAATACAAGTGATATTGGACTTTTTAAAATCATTAGCGAAGGTTCAATTTCAAGTGGCGTAAGAAGAATTGAAGCTCGTACTTCTCTTGCTGCTTATGAATATTTAGTAAATAGAGAAGATGTTCTTAATTCAGCTGAAGAATTTGAAAACGTTAAAACGGACGCTGAATTCTTACCTAAATTAACTGCACTTCAAAGCGAGATAAATCAAGAAATTGCTAAGAATAAAACTTTATTAACAAAGATGGCAAACCTCTATGCTAAAACACTTGTTGGCGATTTAGACAATAACGGTTCAGTTATTTCTTATTTCGATGAATTTGAAAGAGATGGATTATTAAACATGATTGACGCTCTTAAAGCTAATAGAACTGATTATGTTATTTGTTTAATTGGAAACGAAAATGGCAAACATCCATTAATTGTTGCTGTAAGCGATTCTAATATTAAAAAAGGAATTAAGGCTGGAGATATCGTAAAGAAAATTTCAAGCGTTTTAGGAGGAAATGGTGGAGGAAGACCAAACCTTGCTCAAGGAAACGTAATTGATATTTCAAAACTTTCTCAAATTAATTTAAAGAATTTATTATAATTAATTTATGGAAAGATATATCGGACTAGATTTAGGAACAAAAAGTTTAGGAATAGCTTCATCTGATTCTTTAGGAATTGTTCATCCTAAAGAAAACTATAACTTTGAAAAAGGAAATTATAAAAAAGCAAGAGAACATCTTCTTGATATACTTGAAATAGAGAATATTAAGAACGTTGTTCTTGGATTTCCAAGAAGATTGGATTTAAGCGAAGGCGATAGATGCGAATCTGTTAAAAGATTTGCTGATGATTTAAAACTTGCTAAGCCTAATTTAACGATTTATTTTATTGATGAAAGCTACACAACTATCGAGGCTAGAGAAAGGCTAAGAGAAGAAGGCTTAAAAGAAGATAAAATAAAGAAAATAATTGATATGATGAGCGCTGTCATTATATTAGAAGACTTTTTAAGGAGTAAGAAATAATGGAAAAATTAAACGACGATCAAATCATTATCTATGATGAAGATGGGAAAGAATACTTGATGAACATTCTTTTTACATATGAAAATGAAGAAAGAAATGCACAATATGTCATGGTATATGATGATGCATCCCCTGAAGAAGTTATCGTTATGAGATATGATGATAACAATGAATTATTCGAAGTTACAGATGAAGAGGAACTTAAAGAAGCTGAGGAAGTTTTAGAAGCTTATAATGAAGATCCAACTATTCAAGAAGAAAAAGAAAACATTTAAAACATATCTATTTGTGATATAATTTTTAAGCAAAAGTGAGGAATATAGAATGACTAACCCAAAAGATATTATTTTAACTAAAGAAGGTGTTGAACAATTAAAAGCTGAATATAGAAATTTAATTGATGTTCAACGTCCTGAAGTTATTGAACAATTACAAAATGCTCGTGCGATGGGCGATTTAAGTGAAAATGCTGATTATGATGCTGCAAGAAATAGACAAGCTGAAATTGAAGGTAGAATTTCTGAAATTGAAACTATTTTAGCTAATGCAAAAGTTGCAGAAACATCAAAAGGAAAAACAGCACAAATTTCAAGTATTGTTACATATAAAGATTTAACAGACGATGAAGTTTATACAGTTAAAATTGTTTCAAGTATTGAAAGCGATCCTTTATCAGATGCAAATAATTTAAAAATTTCAAATGTTTGCCCTTTAGGCGAAGCGTTAATTGGACACAAAGTTGGTGAAACTATTACAGTTAAAACTACTGAACCATACAAAATTACAATTATTGATTTAAAATAAAAAAATAATTTAAAAATTTTAAAAAAAATAAAAAACCTCCTGTCGTACTTATATGAAAGGAGGTTTTATTTTTTTTATGATAAAACTAATTATTGGTGTAGTCGTAGCTACAATTATTGGTATTGTCTGCTTTACATTTATTCCAAAAGCAACAAATCCATCAAATCCAGGTTCGCAAATAGTTGACGATTCTAATAAAATCACTATCGGCATTACAGGCGAAATCGTTAAACCTGGTAATTACATTATGGAGAAAGGGTCAACACTTCAAGATTTAATAGATAAAGCAGGTGGAATAAATAATAATGCTGATGAAAGAACGTATTTTGTTGATTTAGAAATTAGTGAAGGTGAATCATATTATATTGCCCCTAAATATGATATTGCAGATGTTTGCTCTAAAGATCCTATCGAAAAGGTTAATATCAATGAAGCAGATAAAGAGACATTAATGATGGTTAATGGCTTTGGGGACGCTGTAACAACGCAATTAATATCATATCGTAATGATAATGGCGTTTTTAATAGATTAGAAGATATTAAAAACGTAAGTGGAATAGGAAACGCTACATTTGAAAAGGTGAAAAATTATATTTACTTGCATGATTAAAAATGAAAGTATATATACTTTTATTATTATCAATATTAGGAATTTTATTTCTTAGAATTGAATACCTTCTTGTAGCCATACTATTAGCTACTTTAATATTCTTTCTAATTAAGAGATTCAAATTTTATAAAAGCAAAAGGTTCTTAATTTGTTGTTGTCTTTTATTTGTCTTTTTTCTAGTTATAAGCAATCTAAAATTGGAGACATTTCAATCAAATGGAACGTTTGCTGGAATTATTATTAACAAGAAAAATAATTATGCTGTTTGCTTTGATGGCATAGAAAAAATATATATTTATGACTCTAAAAACGAGTTTGAATTATTTGATATTGTTAAACTCAAAGGGTCAATTTCAAATTTAAATATTAAGCCTCCACTAGAAAGCTCTTTTGATTTTAAAAAATATCTTAATTCTAGTGGAATTTATAGGCAAATGTACTATAATTCGTATACACATATATATAAAAGTATTATAAAAAGTAGTACATATAAATTTATGATTTTATCTATTTTTAATAATGAAAATGCAAAATCGTTTATTAAATTGATAATTTTTCATGAATACGATAGAAATGACCCTTTAATAGAAAATATAAATAGATCAAATTTAATAGGTGTATTTACACAGTCAGGTATATATTTTTCCTTTCTTATAAATCGAATTACTCAAATATTAGAAAATAAATTATCAAGGAAATGGTCGAAAATTTTTGTATTGCTTTTTATAATCCCGTTTCTATTAATTAATTTAACTTCATTATCAATTTGGCGAATTCTTATAGGATATATTTTTACTCTCATTTATGAAAAAGTAGGATTAAAGAAGGATTACTTTTTAAGGGTAGGGTTGGTTTATTTAATTCTTTTGCTTGTAGATCATCACAATCTATTTAATTATTCATTTTTTATTCCACTTATCATTTCGTTATTTTTGTTTGTGTTCAGAGAATTATTGCATTCTAGAGTGAAAATCTTCAAGAGAATTAAAATTAATGTATTTTTGTATATAATTTTTATTCCCTTTTATCTGCGCTTTAGTAGTTCAATTAATCTATTAACAATTGTATTTAATAGCATATTAATCGACATAATTAAGATTAATTACTTCTTAGTATTTCCTTCAGTGTTTTTATTAAAGATACCATTTGTTGAATACATATTTGAAGCAGAATATTTTCTATTTTCTTATTTTAAATTTGATTTTCTAATTATTAATGCTCCTGAGATGAATATTAATCTAATGTGCTTGTATTATTTAATTTTAGCTTTCATTGCATATTTAAAAGAGATAAACATTACGTTTGTATATAGAAAAGTTTTACCATTTGTAGTAGCTTCAATAACTATATATTTTATTCCGATTAAAAACTATATTTTTGATAAAGTTTCATTTATTAATGTGGGGCAAGGTGATGCAACATTAATACAGCATCGAAACAGAAACTATTTGATAGATACTGGTGGCAATTTGAAATATGATATTGCAACTGAATGCTTAATTCCTTATTTAAGAAAGAATAGAATCTATTATTTAGATGCGGTATTTATAACTCATTACGATTTAGATCATTGCTATGCTTTAAGCTCACTACAAAATAATTTTAAGGTTAAAAATGTATTTGATTATAACAATATTAATAGTTATAATGGCTTCCTAAACATATACAACTTAAATAATAATTTTAATATAAATGTAGATGAAAATAGTAAATCTTTAGTACTTGCATTTGAAGTAGGCGATAAGAAATTTTTGATTATGGGCGATGCACCGAAAGCAGTCGAATTTAAAATTTTAGAAAATAATCCAAAATTAAATGTAGACATATTAAAAGTCGGACATCATGGTAGTAATACAAGTTCTTCCATTGAATTTTTATCTAAACTGAAGCCTGAAGAAGCTGTAATTAGCTGTGGTTATAAGAACATATACAATCATCCTTCAAAAGAAACGCTTGATTCATTAAGAAAATGTAATATTAGGGTAAGAAGAACAGATTTAGAGGGAACAATTAGTTATGTTTTCTTGCCTTAATGTTGTAAAATTATTTACATGATTTATATACTCTATGGCTTACAAGAATTAATGATTAAAAATCGTATCAAAAAGATACTTGCTGAATTTTTTAATAATGAAGATGAAAATACTATAAAAATCGATCTTAAAGACAAAACTATAGGAAACTTAATTGATGAGATATCTCAGTTTAATCTTTTAAATCCTAAAAAAGCTATTGTAGTTTCTAACTCTGATTTTTTAAGCAAAAATTTTGATGCAAAATCTAAAGATAAGGAATTAATTGAACTTTTTGATTGTGTAAACGAACTCGACGATAATATTTGCTTAATATTTGCAACTAATATTGAGACGCTAAGCAAAAAGAACCAATTTGTTACACTTGCCTCAGAAATTGGAAAAATTTTTGAATTTAAAAATCTTACAAAAAACGATTGGCCTATCTTTGTTAATGGATATTTCGCTAAAAGAAACATTAAAATTACGCCTGAAGCAGTAAATGAATTAGTATTACGCAGTCAAGGTAATCTTGATACCTTTATGAATGAGGCTAACAAGCTAATTATGTATAAAGGATTAGAAGGAATTGATTTAAACGATATTTACGCAATTTCATCAAAATCACTTGATGATAACGTCTTTGATATTTTAAATAATCTTTTGATTGGAAACAAAGCACAAGCTATAAAGACGTACAGAGACATTAGAATTCAAGGTGTTGAACCAGTAGTTCTAATATCTTTGATTTCAAGTAACTTAATATTTATGCTGAATGTTTCTAACTTTTTAAAAGAAGGAAAAAAAGCAGATGAGATAGCAAGACTTACAAATAGTAGTAGTGGAAGAATTTTTATGACATGTAAAAATCTAAAAACCATTTCTCAAGATCAACTTATTAACACGTTAAATAAACTTTTCGAACTTGATAAGGCTATTAAACATAATGAAATTGACCGTTTTTATGGTTTTGAGCTATTCTTAAGCAATTTTTAAACACAAAAAAATCCAGTTTCCTGGATTTATTCAAGACTAAAAAAACACTTAATTATTATTTAGCTAATGAATTAACTAATTTTTGTAAGTGTGATTTTTGTCTAGCAGCTGTTCCTTTATGTTCAATACCTTTGACAACAGCTCTATCGATTACTGAAAAAGCAACAAGTAAGTTTGCGTTTGCTTTAGCTTGATCATTATTTGCAACAGCTAATTTGACATTTTTAATAGCAGTTCTTAATTTTGATTTGTATGAAACGTTTCTAATTCTAGCTTTTTCGTTAGTGATAATTCTTTTCTTTTGTTGTTTAATGTTTGCCATAATACTAATCCTCTTTCGATACGTGTAAAATTCTATCATAATTTAAATAGTAAAAGCAAATACAAATTGATAAAATAATTGAATTGAAAAAGAGGTTAATTATGGATAAAAAAGAAATTAAGATTGTTTACCTAGGAACGCCGGAAATTAGTGCGAAAGTACTCGAAAAAATGATTGAAAGCGGATACAACATTGTTGCTGTTATTTCGCAACCAGATAAACCAGTTGGAAGAAAAAATATTATTACTCCAACGCCTGTTAAAGTAGTAGCGCAAAAACATTCGATTCCTGTGTTTCAACCTGAAAAATTAAGAAATGATTTTTCTTATTTATATGATATTAAACCAGATATTTTATTGACTATGGCTTATGGGCAACTTATTTCTGACGAAATATTAAAAATTCCATCAATTAAACCTTTAAATTTACATGGTTCTTTGCTCCCTAAATATAGAGGAGCAAGCCCAATTCAAGCAGCACTTTTTAATGGAGATAAAGAGACGGGCGTTACATTGATGGAAATGGTTCATGAGATGGATGCTGGAAAGATGTTTTATAAAGACTCTTTTGCGATAAGCGAAGATGACAATTATGACACTCTTTGTGAAAAAATATCTGAATCAGCTTTTAGATGCTTTGATAATGGAATACAAAGTGTTATAGATGGTACTAATTTAGGCGAAGAGCAAAATGCTGAAGAAGTAACATTTACTAAAAAAATTAAGCCTGAGGATCAAATTATAAAATTTAATAATGATGCTCAAAAGATTGTAAATGACATTCGTGCTTTAACAACAAACCCTGGTGCCTATTTTATCTATAAAAATGAAAAAATTAAGGTCCAAAAGGCTAAAGCGATTGATAATGGACTTATTTTTAATCCTGGTGAGGTAATTTCTTATAATAAAAAAGAATTTGTTGTAGGAACAGCAAATGGAAAATTAAGCATTGAAATTCTTCAAAAGCCAGGGAAAAAATCAATGAAAATTAATGATTTTTATAACGGAAACCAAAATTATTTCACTGTAAAAGTAATTATTAAATGATAGAAATAACTTTATCTGTTCATCAACTTGTTGATTCAATTTTAAGAACTGGAGGGTTAGATTCACGTGCCTTCAATTCTTTAACGATGCAAGAAGGGACAAAGCTACACGCAATTTATCAATCAAAACAAGATGATTCTTATGAGGAAGAAGTTTATTTTAGCTACACTTTTAATTATCAAGAATTCAAGATTTTACTTAGTGGAAGAGCAGATGGTGTTATTTTTGATGGCGAAAGTTATACAATCGATGAAATAAAGACAACAAATCAAGAAATTGAACAATTTCATAAAGAAAATGAAAAATGGCATCTTGGTCAAGCAATATGTTACGCATACATGCTTGCTTTGGATAAAAATTTATCCGAAGTAAAAGTTACGTTAACATATATAAGTCAAGGCGAAGGCAATACTGTAAGTAAAAAGAGATATCTATTCACGATTGAAGAACTAAAGCGCAACGTAGAACATTATTTTGATGAATATTTAACCTTTTATAAAATAATTATAAGAAACAATTTAGAACGAAATGAGAGTTTGAAAGGCCTAAAATTTCCTTTTAGCGAAATTAGAAAAGGGCAACAAGAATTAATTGATTATTGCGTTGATGTTATTAAAAATAAAGAAACCATATTTATTGAAGCGAGTACTGGTATTGGCAAAACAATGGCATGCCTTTATTCATCTTTAAGATTTCTAAATCAAGGTGTTGATAAAATCCTATATCTTTGTCCTAAAAACTCTGAATTTTCTAATGCATTAAATGCGATGGATATTTTAAGTAAAAAAGGTTGTAAAGCAAAAGCAATTGAAATAAATGCAAAAGAAAAGATGTGTCCTTTTCATTTAGAAAAAGAATGTACTCCAGATGATTGTGTTTTCGCTAGAACTTATTATTCAAGACTCAATTCAGCGTTAAAAGAAGTACTAATTAGTGATGATTACGTAATAAGAAGCGAAGATGTTCTTAAAATAGCTAATAAATATGAGATTTGTCCGTTTGAATTTTCATTAGATTTGTCTTTGTACGTTGATATTATTGTTTGTGATTATAATTATGCATATGATCCTTTTGCATCTTTTAAAAGATATTTTGAATATCCAGATAAACAATACAATTTAATTGGATTAGTGGATGAAGCACATAATCTATTGTCAAGAAGTAGAGATATGTTTTCTGAATGTTTATCTATATCTGAATTAGAAAAAATAAAGAAAGTTGTTAAAAAGACAGACAATAAAAGAATAAAAAGTGCCATCAGAAAATTGTCGAGAAACATTAATTTATTAAAGAAAATGGATTTTTCGCAAGAAGAAATGATTATTGAACAAATCGATGATGATTTTATTTATTCTATTAAAAATTTGTACGATGCTATTAATGAATATAAAGATAAAGGTGATTTTAAAGGGATAAATAACGAAATAGGCAAAATTTATCGATTTATTAAAACATACACTAATTTAACTAATGGTTATAAAATCATTCTTTCGAGTAAAAATGATGATATAACTTTTAACTTAAAATGCATTGATGCTAGTGAATTTATAAGAAATAAAAAGGCATTATTTTATTCAAATATTTTCTTCAGCGCGACACTTTCACCAATGGATTTCTTTGTAAATACACTGCTTGGAAATGATAACTATGATAAAAAGAGAATAAGTTCACCATTTGACTCAAAGAATTTTAAAGTTTTAATAGATGCAAAAACATCTATAAATTATAAAGATAGAAAATTAACAATAAATACGGTCGTTGATGAGATTATGCTTTATATTAGTGTCAAAGTCGGAAATTATATTGTCTTTGTCCCATCTTTTGAATATTTAGAATTATTGGAAGATAAAATTAACGATAGTTTATTTATTTTTCAAAAACGAAATATGAAAAGCGATGACCGAGAAGAATTTATTAATAAATTTGAAACAAATCCTGCTAAAACGCATGTTGGTGTTTGCGTTTTAGGTGGCACTTTCAGTGAAGGACTTGATTTAACCGGAGATAGACTAATAGGAGTAGTTGTAATTGGTGTTGGACTACCTCAAATTAACTTCGAAAATAACTTAATTAAAGATTATTATGAAGAAAAAAATGGTAAAGGTTTTGCCTTTGCTTATTCGAATCCTGGAATAAATAAAGTTCTACAAGCGATGGGAAGAGTAATTAGAACTGATGAAGATGTCGGAAGTGCTCTGCTTATTGATAAAAGATTCGGCTATAAGGAATATAAATCAACAATTTTAGAGAAATATGAAAATACTATTTTTATAGATAAAAAAACTGATATTTTAAAAGAATTAACAACTTTTTATAAAAAATAAAGAATGATATACTAATGGCTATGAAATACGATCAAAAACGAATTAGAAATTTTAGTGTGATTGCGCATATTGATCACGGCAAATCTACACTCTGCGATAGAATACTTGAATTAACTGATACAATTCAAAAAAGAGAAATGAAAGCTCAAATCTTAGACAATATGGATTTAGAGCGTGAAAGAGGCATTACGATTAAACTTAATGCTGTAACTTTGGAATACAAAGCTGATGATGGCGAAACATATATTTTTAATTTAATTGACACTCCAGGGCATGTAGACTTTACTTACGAAGTAAGCAGATCGCTAGCTGCTTGTGAAGGAGCAATTTTAATTGTTGACGCTACTCAAGGCGTTGAAGCACAAACTTTAGCAAATATGTATTTAGCTATTGATAACAACTTAGAAGTAATACCTGTTATTAATAAAATTGACTTAGCTAGTGCTAGGGTTGACGCTGCACGAGATGAAATTACATCAAAAATTGGCTTAGATGGTGATACCGCTATCCCTATTAGTGCGAAAACAGGTGTTGGTGTAAAAGAAATTTTAGAAAGAGTAGTAACTGACATTCCTGCTCCTAGTGGAAACAATGAAGCACCTCTTAAAGCATTAATTTTTGATAGTTATTATGACAGTTATCGTGGTGTTGTTGTTTTAATCCGTATTAAAGAAGGACATGTTTCGGTTGGTGATTCAATCCATTTAATGAAATCTGGAGTAGATTTTGTTGTCACTGAACTCGGCATTAGAACTCCAAAAGAAGTAAAAGCTGATGCTTTATATTGCGGCGAAGTCGGATATCTTTGCGCACAGATTAAAGATATTAAAGAAGTACACGTTGGCGATACAATAACCCTTACAAATGAGCCTGCTTTATTGCCTTTACCTGGTTATAAAAGAATAAATCCTATGGTTTATTGCGGTATTTATCCAACTGAAAGCAAAAAATATGGTGATTTAAAAGATGCTCTTGAAAAATTATCTTTAAACGACGCAAGTTTAAAATTTGAACCTGAGACATCTCAAGCATTAGGGTTTGGATTTAGATGTGGCTTTTTAGGCTTATTACATATGGATGTTATCCAAGAAAGATTAGAAAGAGAATTTGATTTAGATCTTATTTTGACTGCTCCAAGTGTTATTTATAAGGTTTATTTGACTGATGGATCAGTAATTAATCTTGATAACCCTAGTAAAATGCCTGATTTAACAACTGTCAAAATGATTGAAGAACCATATGTTAAAGCAGAGATTATGATGCCTAAAGACTATGTTGGGACAGTTATGCAACTTTGCCAAGATAGAAGAGGAATTTATAAAAATCTAGAATTCTTTGATGATACAAGAATGGTTCTTACATACGAAATACCTCTATCTGAAATTATTTATAATTTCTTTGATAAATTAAAATCATTTACAAAAGGTTATGCTAGTTTAGACTACGAATTATTAGATTACAAAGAAGGCAATTTAACGAAAATGGATATTTTACTTAATGGTGATGTAGTAGATGCTCTGAGTACAATCGTTTATAAGCCTTTTGCATTCCAACGTGGTTTAAAGCTTGTTTCTAAATTAAAAGAAGTAATTCCAAAGCAGCAATTTGAAATCCCAGTTCAAGCAGCAATTAATGGAAAAATAATTGCTAGAGCTGATATTAAAGCAGTGAGAAAAGACGTTCTTGCTAAGTGTTATGGTGGAGATATCACTCGTAAAAAGAAACTTTTAGAAAAGCAAAAAGAAGGCAAAAAGAGAATGAAAGCTATTGGTTCTGTTGAAGTACCACAAGAAGCATTTATGTCACTTTTAAGCATCGATGACGAGGATAAGTAGTAAACTAGTAGTTTTCTAGTAGATAATTAGTATTTTATGTTTCTTTTTTAATAAAAAGTTTTATAATTAACTTAGGAGTTGAACATAATATGGGCTCAGAAGAATATATAAAAAAATTTAGTAATGAAATTTATGCTACAAAGCAAGATGTTTCGAGAGCGTTAAAAACGCCTCTTATCGATGGTTTTTGGACTAATATCCTAGAATATCGTGAGCAATTTTTTAAAGTTATAAAATTAAAACACATTGATGGACAGTCATTTCAAGTTTGTCTTACTCCAGAAATTTCTAGTCGAATAAATGTTTTAGAACGTAAATTGTCTAAAATAATGATTAATTATTCTCGACTTGAAGCAAATGGTACAAATCGTTATTTTATTTATAATAGTTTTAAAAGTGAATTAGAAAGTATAGCTAAACTTTATAGTATCAACCCAACAGAAACTGATTATAAAAATATAATTGGAAACAATTCTTCTTTTGTTTCATCTGACATTTCAATATTAAAAAGATATCTTGATTGTTTAAAAGACCTTGAACAAAATAGTTTACAAGATATTGATGATAATACTATTGGCAATTTTTATAGTTATTTGATGGGCACTGATGAACTAACTTCTTATTACAGAACTAAAAATGTTCAAAATCAATATTCTAGATATCAAATTGGTAAGATTTATTTAGGTGTTCCACCTAATGTTATCGAAAATGCAGTAGATCAATTAATTGTGTATATTGAAAATTCAAATGATTCTTTATTTGTAAAAGCAGTATGTACTTTCTATTTCTTGTATTACATTAAGCCATTTGAAACTTATAGTGAAGAAATTGCAATGCTACTTTTTAAAAAAGTTTTAAGCTATAACGAATTAGGAAGCGTAGTAGCCTTTATTAACTTTGAAAGTATATTACTTGATAAAGAAGAAATAGAAAAACAATTTATTGAAAGTCAAAAGAATTATGACTTAACTTATTTATTATTCTATTTCTTGAAAAAAGCAGAAAAAATTGTTGATGATACGATTGATTTAATAGTTAATTCTGAAAAAATGGAAATTCAAAAAGATTTATATCAAGCAGATGAACCTATAGTTAAAGTAGAAGACATTAAAGAATTTGAACCTGAAGAAAAAACTCCTTTAACTACTGAAGAATTGGGCGTTAAATTTGGTGAAGAACCTGTTGAAACTCCGATTATAAAAGAAGAAAAGCAAGTTAATGTAGAGCCAATCCTTCCTGAAGCAAAAGAAGAGCAAACAGTAACAACAATTGATAATAACCTAGAATCTACAAATGGCAATGCTTCTATAGAACCAGTAAATAATAATGTTAACGATTCTTCTAAGGAAACTGGGATTTCTACAAATATTGCAATACAAAATGTTCCTACTGGCCTAAGTGAAGAAGAAGCACAAAAGTTAGAAACTCATTTAATGGAAATGAATCCTGATTTAAGCCGTGGCGAAGCATTCTTTTATGCAAGACACTGTACTATTGGTATGATGTATACTGTTTCTCAATATCAAAAATCAGTTATGTGTGCATATGAAACAGCTCGTAGTAGCATGAATAAACTAGTAATTTTAGGTTACTATAAAAAAGAATTATTAAAGAAAAAATTTGTTTATACACCAATTAAAAGAGGATAGGAGTTAATGATGGTATTAAGTGGTAGTTGGATTAATCAACCTTGGGCAATTTTACTTTTAATCGTATTAATTTTTGGAGCGATTTGTTTATTTGTTTTTGTGTTAAGAAAATTTGTTATTAACAAAAATAGACCAGATGAAAAGCCTGATGAAGTAAAGGCAGCAAACGAAACTTTAGATCGCTATCTTGAAGAAGTTAAAGACCCTGAAGCACAAAAGCAATTTGATGAATACGATAAAAAGCAAAATAAATAGTCTTTATATTCATATACCTTTTTGTAAATCAATTTGTCCTTATTGCGACTTTACTAAATTTTGCGCAAACGATGAAATGATGGACAAATATATTGATGAATTAATTAAAGATATTAAAGATTTACAAGATAAAAATTATTCATTTAAAACAATTTATATAGGAGGAGGAACGCCTAGTGTTCTTTCTCTTTTTAATACTCAAAAATTACTTTTTGAGCTTAATAAATTGTTAGATTTTACTACTGATTATGAGTTCGCGATTGAAGCAAACCCAGAATCAATAACAGAAGATAAACTAAAAATATATAAAAGATATGGAATCAATAGAATCTCAATTGGAATTCAATCTTTTAATAAGAATATTTTAAAGTCTTTAAATAGAGATTTTTCGATTAATTATGATAATTTAATTGAATTAGTCAAAAAATATATTCAAAACATAAATGTAGATTTGATTTATGGATTACCTAATCAAACTTTAGATAATATAAAAAACGATCTAAATTGTTTTATTTCTTTAAACATTGAACATATTTCAACTTATAGCTTATCAGTTAATCCAGGAACTATTTATTACAACAATAAAATACAAGAAGTAAGTGATGAAAAGTCTCGAGAATTTTATGATTTAATTTATAAAGTTCTATCAAGAAATGGGTTTAATCGATATGAAGTAAGCAATTATTCTAAGCCTGGAAAAGAAAGCAAACATAACTTAACATATCGGAAAAATGAGGAATATATAGCTTTAGGATGTGGTGCTAGTGGGTATTTTGATAAATATAGATATAAAATTTCATCGTCTTTATCAAAATTTATCGCTGGTGAAAGAAAATACGAAGTAGAAATTATCGATGACAAATCCAAAGAAGAATATTTTTATATTTGTAACTTAAGATTAAAGGAAGGATTTTCTTTAGAAGAATATAAAAATGTTTTTAAAAAAGATTTTTTAATTGTAAAAGAAAAAGAAGTTAAAAAATTAATAAAACAAGGTCTTATATTTATAAAGAATAATAGAGTCATGCCAACTTACGAAGGCATCCTTCTATTAGATTTTATCCTTAGAGAAATAATTTAATTTTTTTAGCACTTTTCTATTGACAGTGCTAAATATCTATTTATAATATAACTAGCACTTGGGAAATAAGAGTGCTAGAAAAAAGATATGTCATTAACAAGAAAAGATAAAATATTAAAACTTATTGTTGAAGATTTCATTAAAACAGCAGAACCTGTTGGATCTAATTATTTGATTAAGAAATATCATCTTGATGTTTCTAGTGCAACAATTAGAAATGAAATGCTTTCACTTGAAAAAGAAGGTCTTCTTGAAAAGACCCATACTTCTAGCGGAAGAGTACCTTCAACTTTAGGATATAGATATTACATAGAAAATTTAAGAAATTCAAAAGTTGATGAAAGAATCAAAAATGAATTAAATAATGTTTTTGTTTCTACAGCATCAGTTGAAGATATCTTAAAAAAGAGCTGTGAAATCTTATCTCATATGACAAACTTAGCTAGCGTTGTATTAGGACCTAGCGCAGATCAAGAAAAACTAGTTAGTGTTCAACTTGTTCCTATCAATCAAAATATTGTAACAGCTATATTTGTTACTGATAAAGGCTATGTTGAAAATAAAACATTCCAATTAGCAAATAAAGTACAAGTAGAAGATGTTAAAAAATGCATTGAGATATTAAATGATAGACTCAAAGGAACTCAGATTAGTGGACTTGTGGATAAATTAGAAAGTATTAAACCAATTCTCTCTAATTATCTAACAGATTATTCGTATTTGTATAACGCTTTACTTAAAACATTCTATGAAATTGCTTCTACAAGAAGTGAATTCTATGGAAAAGAAAATTTATTAAAGCAACCTGAATTTAAGGATAATGCTGATGAATTAATTAAAATATTTAGTTTATTCAATAATCCTGATAATTTCGAAAAAGTAATCAATAATTCTTCAAATAAATTATTGATTAATGCAAATGAATTTTCTGAGGAATATGGAGATGTTAGTGTAATTTCAAAAGAAATTGTGGCTAATGGAAATAACGTTGGCAAAATCGCAATCATCGGTCCTAAGCGAATGGATTACGCAAACGTATTAAATTCACTTGATTATGTGGTTGATAAAATTATGGAGCGATTAAATTATGAAGAAATTTCGGAAGAAGAAAAAGGAGGGAAAAAAGTTGGAAAATAATAAAAAAGAAAATCCTACTAATTCAGTAGCTAATGAAAAAGAAGTTAATGAATCAGTTAAAGATACAAAAAAAGAAGAACAAGAAGCTAAAAAAATCTTAGAAGAGTTAAAGAAAGCACAAGTTGATTGTGAACATTGGAAAAATGAATACTATAAAGCTTATGCTGACATGGCAAATTTAAGAAAAGAAATTGAACGTGATCATAAAGAAGCTATTAAATATAGATTAGAAGGTTTTGCAGATTCATTATTACCAATTCTTGATGGATTCGAGATGGCACTTAAAAATGAACCTACAACACCTGAAATGAAAAATTATTTAATTGGTTTCAGTTATGTTTACAAAAATTTATTAAATGTTCTTAACGATGAAGGAGTTATTCAATTAAGTCCTAAAGTCGGTGATAAGTTCGATGTTAAAACAATGAATGCAGTTGAAACTGTAGATGATGAAGGTGAAGAAGATATTGTAAAATCAGTAACTTTAAAAGGTTATAAATTACATGATCACTTAATCAGAGCCGCAATGGTTGTTGTTAGCAAACATCCAAGTCCAAAAGATGTAAAAGAGGACGAAAAAGAAGTTAAAAAGAATGATGAAACTTTAAAAGCTTAATGGAGGAAATATATTATGGCAAAAGAAGTTATTATTGGTATAGATTTAGGTACAACAAACTCAGTTGTTAGTTATCTTCAAAGTGATGGAACTGTTAAAGTTATTCCAAACCCAGAAGGAACAATGACAACACCTAGTGTTGTTGGATTTAAAGCAAACGGTGAAGTTATCGTTGGTAATGCTGCAAAAAGACAAGCTATTACTAACCCAGATACAGTAGCAAGTATTAAAAGACATATGGGTAGTGATTATAAAGTCCATATTAATTGCATTAATAAGGATTTCACTCCTCAAGAAATCAGTGCAAAGATTCTTGCATATATGAAATCATATGCAGAAGCAAATTTAGGACACCCAATTCAAAAGGCTGTTATTACATGTCCTGCATACTTCAATGATGCTCAAAGACAAGCAACAAAAGATGCTGGTACAATTGCTGGACTTGAAGTAGTAAGAATTATTAACGAACCTACAGCTGCAGCTTTAGCTTATGGCTTAGGCAAAGATAAGAGTGAAAAAATCTGTGTATTTGATTTAGGTGGTGGTACACTTGATGTCTCAATTCTTGATATCGGCGATGGTACATTTGAAGTTGTTTCAACAGCAGGTGATAACAAACTTGGTGGCGATGACTGGGATAATGTAGTTGCTGATTGGATTAGAGCACAAATTAAGATTCAATTTGGACAAGATATTTGCGATAAGATGGCATTACAAAGATATAAAGATGCTGCTGAAAAAGCTAAAATTGAACTTTCAAGTAGCTTTGAAACAACTATCTCATTACCATTCATCGGTATGGGAAGCAATGGCCCTATCTCATTTGAAACTGTCTTATCAAGAGCTAAATTTGAAGAAATGACAAAACATTTACTTGATAGATGCGTCACACCTTTAAATAAAGCAATTCAAGATGCAAAATTATCATTCAACGATATTAATGAAGTGTTACTTATCGGTGGTTCAATCAGAATGCCAGCTGTTCAACAATTAGTTGCTAAAATTACTGGCAAGAAATTGAATTTAAGTGTTAACCCAGATGAAGCTGTTTCAATTGGTGCATCTTATCAAGGTGGTATTTTAAGTGGTGATGTTAAAGATGTTATTCTTCTTGATGTTACACCTTTAACACTCGGTATTGAAACTATGGGTGGAGTTATGACACCTTTAATTCCAAGAAATACTACAATTCCAACAACAAAGTCACAAATCTTCTCAACAGCTGCAGATAACCAACCTGCTGTCGATATTATGGTTTATCAAGGTGAAAGACCAATGGCACACGATAACAAATTGCTTGGTCATTTCCAATTGACAGGTATTAAACCAGCTCCAAGAGGAACACCTCGTATTGAAGTTACATTTAATATTGATGTTAATGGTATT
Source organism: uncultured Mollicutes bacterium (assembly GCA_900545015.1). Classification (GTDB taxonomy): domain Bacteria; phylum Bacillota_I; class Bacilli_A; order RFN20; family CAG-826; genus Onthovivens. The sequence continues at coordinate 24,098 of UQXJ01000001.1, forward strand.
GTTAAAGTTAGCGCTAAAGATCTTGATTCACAAAAAGAACAAGAAATTACAATCAGCGGAAGTAACGGTTTATCAAAAGAAGAAATTGATAGAATGGTTAGAGAAGCTGAAGCTAACAAAGAAAACGACAATAAACGTAAGGAAGATATTGAATTAAAGAATAAAGCTGAAGGTTATATTGCTTCAATCGATCAAGCTTTAAGAGAAAAAGGCGATTCAATTGATGCAAATCAAAAAGCTGAAACACAAAAATTAAGAGATGAATTAAAAACTGCTCTTGATAACAACGATATGAATACATTAAAATCTAAAATCGGTGATTTAGAAAAAGCTGCATCATTTATGCAACAACAACAAGCTAATGGTGGAGCTCAAAATTCTGGATATACAAATTCTTCAGATTTTAATGCAAATCAATCACAAGAAAATAACAAACAATCATCTGGAAAAGATGATGATGTAATTGACGCTGACTTTACTGATAAAAAGTAATATTAGCTTATAAGAATACGATTAGGGAAGTGCAAAAAGCTTCCCTTTATCGCTAAGAGAGGAATTTTAATATGGCGACAAAACGTGATTATTATGAAGTATTAGGCGTAAGCAAGAGCGCTTCCCAAGATGAAATTAAAAAAGCATATCGTCAATTAGCTAAAAAATTTCACCCTGATAACAAAGAAACTGGTGATGCTGAAAAATTCAAAGAATGTTCTGAAGCTTTTAGTGTCTTAGGCGATGCTGATAAAAGAGCAAAATATGATCGTTATGGCCAAGCAGCATTTGACCAAAATGCTGGTGGAGCAAACCCATTTAGCGGAAGCGGTTTCGATGGTTTTAACTTCAACGGTGGCTCTTTTGATGATTTAAACGATATTTTAAGTAAGATGTTTGGTGGTGGATTTGGTGGAAGTTCACGTTCATCATCTTCAAATAGAGTACAAAGAGGCGATGATACTATGATTAGAATCAAAATCGGCTTTATGGACTCTATTCAAGGAAAGACAGTTACTTTGCCAATTTCTTATGAAGAAAAATGTGAATCATGTAACGGAACAGGTGCTTTACATGGCACTGAATTTGCAACTTGTTCAACATGTCATGGTTCAGGTAGAGTTTTAACCCAACAAAGAAGTATTTTTGGGGTAATTCAATCTGAATCTGTATGCCCTGATTGTCATGGAACAGGCAAAATGATCAAGACACCTTGCCCAGATTGTAATGGCCAAGGCTATAAAAAGATTAAAAAAGAAATTGAACTTAAAATTCCAGCAGGAATTCAAAGTGGACAACAAATCCGTGTTCAAGGCAAAGGTGAAAGAGGATATAACGGGGGCGAAAACGGAGATTTATACGTAGAAGTCGTAGTTGCACCTCATGAATACTTTACAAGAAATGGAAATGATATTCATATTAACATCCCATTAGATTTTGTAGATGCTTGTTTAGGAACAACAATTACTGTGCCTACTGTTTATGGTGATAGTGAAGCTAAAATCCCTGCAGGTACACAACCTGATAGCGTGATTCAACTTAAGGGAAAAGGTGTCAAAGATTTAAGAGGAAAAGGATACGGAAATGAATATTTACACATCCAATTAAAAACTCCTACATATTTGAATAAAGAACAAAAGAAAGCTTTAGAAGATTTTAAGAAAGCATCTTCTACAGGCGATTCTTTATTTGATAAGTTCAAAAGAACATTTAAAAAATAGCCTAAACGCGTTATAATTTCAAAACAACGGAGTAGAAGAGATGCCAAAGTGTAAGTATTGCCATGAGAATATTACGAAATTTGATAAAGAAATTTGTCCTTTTTGTGGTGGCAAAAAACCACTTGATGGTGTTGATTGCTCAACAGTTGATATAACACAAACAATTCAAACTGTTGATAATCAAAAAGCCTTAAATTATAAGCCACATAGTAAGAAAATTAATGCTTGGTTATGTGTATTTTTTGGAATATTTGGAGCTGATAATTTTTATTTAGGTTTTCGTAAAGAAGGACTCATAAGACTTGTCATTAACATCATTTATATTAGTAGTCTATTTTCTTTATTATTCTTCTTACCTACGAATTTAGGTTTGCTTTATTCATTATTAATTTCGGTCGGAAGTACATTTTTATTCTATGTTATTATTGGAATCCTTTCGTTTTTTACGACGAGTAAAAAGGATAGCAAAGGAATTTTCTTAAAATAATGCAAAGATATTTTGCTTCATACGATAAATTTAAAAATATCGTCATTTGTGATGACGATATTTTTCATATAACAAAAGTCATGAGAATGAGACCTGGTGATCAATTTGAAATAAATTTAGATGGTGACATTAAACTTGCTGAATTTGTTTCATCTAGCCCATTTTCTTATAAGATTATTAAAGAATTTAATGAAAATCATGAAATTGAAGGCTATATTAGACTTTTATATTGCTTACCAAAAGGTGAAAAAACTGACTTAGTAATTCAAAAAGCTGTAGAACTAGGTGCAAATGAAGTTGTTTTAATAAATAGTGAAAGAAGCATCGCAAAAATTACAAAAGAAAATAAAGATAAGAAGATTCTAAGATTTAATAAAATTATTAAAGAAGCTAGCGAACAATCAAAGCGAACAAATTTAATGAAATTAAATGATGTTATATCTTTTAAAGAAATTTCAAATTATCCAGGAGATATTAATTTAATCGCATATGAAAACACAAATAATACTGTAAAAAATTTATCTGATATTTTAAAAGATGCAAAAGGTAAAACGGTAAATGTTATAATAGGTGCAGAAGGTGGAATTTCAAAGTCCGAACTTCAAATTGCTCTTGGTAATAATTATCAAGAAATTTCTTTAGGAAAGAGAATTTTAAGAAGTGAGACTGCCTGCTTTTATATTTTATCGCTTTTATCATTTTATATGGATTAATTATGGGAATATTATTTGATACTTTAGAAAAAGAACGTAATAAAAAAGTTATTAAAAAATCAGAAGAAATAACTTTTTTTAAGCGTTACAAAGGTTTATTAAAGATGAATCCGTACTTTAGTAAATATTTAGAGTGCGAAAATGTTTTTGATATTTTAAAAGCTAACATCATCATTAAATCAATTATAAATAAAGAGGAATTTGATTCAATTATAAGCGATGAATATATTTCAAATCCAAATTCAAACATTGATTTAATCAAAGAAAAAATAAGAGAAGCGACAAGCGATTTGCCATATATAAGTTATGATAATTTAAAAGTTTATATCCCATTTTTTAATAAGGCAACTAATCAAGTTTATTATAGCGATAACGAAAAAATGAAAGAATTTCCATATGTTGAACTTCAAAAGAGATATGATTCATTCTTAATCGATCCATTTGAAACATATGAAATTGATCTATATACTTCACTTTTTACTCAATTAGTTAAAATCGATGAATCAAAAACAAGTGTTGCCTTTTATCATTATGATTTTAATGCAATTTTTATTATAAATAGGCAAGGGAGTCTTGATAATGTGATTTATTTATTCGATAAGCACATGAAGAGTCCTCATAAATTTAATATTCTTGAAAAGGTAAAACCGCTAGTTGAAGCGTATTATAGTAATGATTTAAGCCATTTTATCTATTTATTATATAAAAATGATTTAGTTAGTTATTATGTTTTTAGAAAGATAAGCAAATGCAAAACAAAGTAAAAAGTTTTTTAATGGTATTTTTAGGCTGTAAAGTTAACAGCTATGAAAACGAAAGTGTAGCTAAAGATTTAATTGAAAAAGGCTACAAATTTTTTGATGAAAAAGAAGAAGTATCACCTGATGTTGTTATTATAAACACATGTGCAGTAACAGAAACTAGTGTTACTAAAGACAAAAAAATGATTAGAAGATGTAGAAAATTATATCCTAATGCAATTATTGTCGTTATGGGATGCTATTCTCAATATGGTGCTGATTATATAGTTAATGAGTTAAAAGCTGACATTGCTATCGGAACAACAAATAGAAATAAAATTTATTCTTTAATTGAAGAATTTAGTAATAATCATAAGAGCATTATTCTTCATGATGAAGTAACTCATGATAGAACATATGAAAAGCTTAGCATTAATAAGTTTTATACAAACACTAGAGCTTATGTAAAAATTCAAGATGGATGTGATAATTTTTGTTCATATTGCTTAATTCCTTATGTTAGAGGCCGCTCTAGAAGTAGAAAAGTTGACGAAATTATTGAAGAAATTAATACATTAGTGAAAAACGGCTATAAAGAAGTAGTTTTAACTGGAATTGATATGTCTAGTTATGGACTAGATTTCGAAAGTAAGATTTCTTTTAGTGATTTAATAGAAAAAATTCTTATTGAATGTAAAGACCTATATAGGTTAAGAATTTCTTCTCTTGAAGAAAGTTTGATTGATGAAAAATTCTTATATTTATTAAAAACATATCCAAATTTAGCAAACCATCTTCACATGCCTCTTCAAAGTGGTAGTGAACATGTCGTTAAACTTATGAATAGAAAATATAACATTCCTTTATTTGAAGAAAAAGTTAAGAAAATTAGAGAAATAAGACCTGATATTTCTATTTCAACCGATGTTATTGTTGGTTTTCCTCAAGAAACTGAAGAAGATTTTTTAGAAACTTATGATTTTTGTAATAAAATTAAGTTTTCTAAAATTCATGTCTTTCCTTATTCAGATAGAAAAGGTACTGTTGCAAGTAAAATGGATGGTCATATCGATCCAACTATTAAAAAGAAAAGAAGCACTAGACTTCTTAATTTATCAACTATGCTTGAAAAAGAATATGCTTCGCTTTTTTATGATAATGAAATTGATTTCTTATTTGAAACATATGATGAAAAACTTGGTTGCTATAAAGGTCATTCAAGTAACTATTTAGCTTGTGCATATAAAAGTAGAGAAGACCTTACTAATAAGGTTGTTTCTATTAAATTTAATGAAAGTAATTCAATAGAATTTTGACAATGTCAAAAAATAATTTATACGATAGTTATCGTATAAAAACGTTTTATTTACTATATATCAAAAAAATATTTGACTTTGAAACTTAAATCCTTATAATTATTAAAAGTTAAGGAGAAAATTAATTATGGCAGTCCCATTTCGTAGAACTAGTAAAACTACAAAAAGAATGAGAAGAACACATTATAAATTACATGTAAACGGAATTTGTGTTTGCTCACACTGTGGCGAACTTATTAAATCACATACAGTTTGCCCAAAATGTGGTTATTACGACGGTAAACAAATTATTAAAAAATAAATTCTCGTTTGAGAATTTATTTTTTTATATACAATTTAATGTATAATGAACGCAAGGAGAATATAAAAATGACTTATAATAAATTTATTGATAACACATTATTAAAAGCTGATGCTAGAAGAGAAGATATTAAAGCACTTTGCGAAGAAAGTGTAAAATTTGATTTTAAATCAGTATGTGTTAATCCAGACTTTATCAAAGATTCTAAAGAATTCTTAAAGGGAAGCGATGTTTTAGTTTGTACTGTTATTGGCTTTCCACTTGGAAGCATGACAAAAGAAGCTAAAGTTTTTGAATGCAAAGACGCAATCGAAAAAGGTGCTGATGAAATTGATATGGTAATCAACATTTCTAAATTAAAAGATCATCAAGATGATTACGTTAGAGATGAAATTAAAGCTATTAAAGAAGCTTGTGGCAATCATACATTAAAAGTAATTATTGAATGTTGCTTATTAAACGATGAAGAAAAAGTTAGAGCATGTTTACTTGCAAAAGAAGCTGGTGCTGACTTTGTTAAAACAAGTACAGGATTCTCAAAATGGGGCGCAAAATTAGAAGACGTAATCTTAATGAGAAAAACTGTTGGTGCTGAAATGGGAGTAAAAGCTGCAGGTGGTGTTAGAACACACGATGAAATGGTTGAAATGGTCGAGAATGGTGCGACAAGAATTGGTACAAGTTCTGGCGCTAAATTAATGTAAAAAGTAATTGCTTATTACACTTTATTTTTGTAAAATATTCTAGTTGCGATTGGAGGTGAAAGTGAGATGTCTAAAGTAGTAGTTAGAGAAGGCGAAACTCTTGATGAAGCATTACGTAGATTTAAAAGACAAGTCAATAAGGCTGGAACTATCCAAGAATGCAGAAAAAGAGAATGCTTTTTAAAGAAAAATCTTAAAAGAAAATTAAAAAGCGAAAACGCAAGAAAAAAATATAGATAAAAATAGAATCAGTTGAAAAACTGATTTTTTTTATAAAAATTTAAAAAAATTTAAAAACCTCCTGTCGTACTTATATGAAAGGAGTTTTTTATGAGTTATTATATAAAACAAATAGGCACAAAAGATTGTGCGTTTGCTTGTCTCAAAATGATGCTTGCAATAATTTATCGTACGAAAAAATTTTTATTTTATCCTCAAGAAGACAAAGATAAGTGTTATTCTTTAGAAGACATTATAAAAATCGCGAACAAAGAAGGTGTAGAACTTACTGCATTTAGGTATAAATGTAAGGAAAATATCTTTTCTAACGATGTTACGCCGTTACTAATACCAATTAAGACCAAAAATATTTTGCATATGGTATTAATTAAAAGAATTAAAGGCAATGAAATTCAAGTCTACGATCCTGATTTAGGAATATATTGGATAGAAGAAGATGAATTAATGGAAATTTGGAATGGCGAATGCTTAGAACCAAAAAAGATTAAGAAATCTTATTACAATGAACCAAAAAAGAGAATAATACCTATTAAATTTAGAATAGGAATATCAATTTTTCAATTATCTGCATTTGCTTCATTATTATCTTGCTTATTTTTTGTTAATAAGGATTATCATTTCACAATTCCTTTATGTCTTTTCCTGATTTTTGCTATATGTGAATTTACTTATAAGCGTCTTGTTATAGCTGAAATGAAATATTTTGACAAAAAAATTCTGGATAAAATCGTTTGCGAAAATAAAAGTGAATTTCAAAAAAGATATTGTGAAATGTCGAAATTTAAGGAAATTACCTTAGGCAATCCTATCCAAATAATTAATAGTATTGTTATTTTGCTAGTCGGAACTATAATTTTAGCACTTAACGGATATCTAAATATTGTAAATCTACTAATAATCTTTGCTTTTGCCGGCTTAGGTTCATTCCTTGAATTCAAACTTTACGGAAACAAGAACAATTTAGAGAACAAAGAAAAAGCTTTATTAAATGAAAATATTTTCGGCATCGAAACATACAAAGAAAAAATACTGAATTTTCAAAATTCAGTATATGGATTTGTTTCTTTTATAAATGCAAGAAAATATGTAATTGCATTTTTAGCAGCAGTGCTATCTGCAATTTATGCAGCCTTTGCTAATCAAATTTCAATTAATTTCATACTTTTCCATACTTTTTTCTATCTTTATCTAAGCGATAGCCTAACAAAAATATTTGAAGTGATAATTAAAAAGCCGGAATTTGATTATTATAAATGCCTATATCAATATTATTCTCGCGATTACTAATTTATTAGAAAGCAATTTTAAGATATAATATTGGCATGGAATTAGAAATTAATAGTGAAATTGAACAAAATATAGATGAATATCGTGATATTTATCCTAGATTATTAGAAAAAGCTTTAAAAATGCTTAACGTCACAACTAACGTTATTATGAGTGTTACATTTGTTGATGAAGATATGATACACGAAATCAACAAAACCTATCGTAATATTGACAGGCCAACTGATGTTATTAGCTTTGCGTTTTTAGATGATAAAAGTGAGAAGATAGTCGGCGATGTTCCCCTTGATCTTGGTGAAATTTATATTTGTTATGATGTTGCTGATAAAAATCGCTTATCGTATAACAATAGTTTAAAACGTGAACTTTGCTTCCTTTTTGTTCATGGGTTATTGCATTTATTAGGATATGACCATATGACAAAAGAAGATGAGGAAGTTATGTTCCCGCTACAAGAAAAAATCTTAGAAGGAGAGCTTTAATATGACGAAAGAAGAATTAGTTTGTAAAGCAATTGAAGCAAGGGATTTATCTTATTCACCTTATTCGAAATTCGCTGTAGGTGCTGCAATCTTAACTAGCGACGGAGAAGTATATTTAGGAACAAATATAGAAAATGCTTCTTATGGTTTAGCAATGTGTGCTGAAAGAAATGCTTTATATAATGCATATTGTCATGGTGTTGCTCAAGAAGACATAGAAGCTTTAGCTATTGTCGCTGATACAAAATTGCCTGTTTCTCCATGTGGCGCTTGTAGACAAGTTATTTCTGAATTATTCCCTAGCGATAAGCCTATATTTTTAGCAAATTTAAAAGGTGATATTAAAGAAACATCCGTTGAAGAATTATTGCCTTATTCTTTTGATAGTGAAGATTTATAATATGAAAAGTGGATTTGTATCAATCATAGGAAAGCCAAATGTTGGTAAATCGTCAATTTTAAATGCGATAATTGGTCAAAAAGTATCTATTGTTACGCCAAAAAATCAAACAACAAGAAATTCTATCCAGGGAATTTATAATGATGATGATTCCCAAATTATCTTTATTGACACTCCTGGCATTCATAAACCTATAAGTGAACTTGGGACAAAAATGGATAAAGAGTCATATTCTTCTATAAGAGACTGCGAATTATCATTATTCATTGTTGATGCTAGTAAGCCATTTAATGATGGTGATCAATATTTATTCGATCATTTAAAATTTGATTGCCCTTTGGTTGTTGTCTTTAATAAGATTGATTTGACAAATGTTGAGTTGATTAGCAACTTAAAAAAGCGTTATGATGATTTTTATCATCCTGTAGCAATAATAGAAACAAGTGCTGTTGAGAATTTTGGCATTAATGATTTAATTAAGTGCATTAAAGAAAATCTAGAAGAAGGACCACAATATTTTGACGTAGAAACAATAACAAATAGAGATTTAGCTTTCCGCATTCAAGAAATAATAAGAGAAAAATTATTATTATTGCTTAAAGAAGAAGTTCCTCATTCTAGTGCTGTTATATGTCAAGAAATTAAAGGAAGCAAAAGTGGACTTGATATTTTTGCTAAGATTGTTGTAGAAAAGGATGGCCAAAAAGGAATAATTATAGGTTCCAAAGGCAAAATGATTAAAAAAATTGGTATTAGAGCTAGAGAAGATATCGAAAAAATGATCGGAAAACATGTAAATCTACAATTAGTAGTTCAAGTTGAGGAAAATTGGAGAAATAAGCCTTCATTTTTATTACAAAATATTTTCAAATAACTATGGAAATGTTCGAAGGAATTATCATAGCTAAAAATAAATACAGAGATAATTCGTTCATACTAACGATTTTAAATCAAGCAGGAACAATAAGTGCAAAATTGCTAAATACAAAAAGCAATCGTTTTAATGATGCAAAATATCAAATATTTAATACTGTTAAAGTAGAAATGTATAAAGGCCCTAATAAATTTTATTCAATTAAAGATGGGGTTATTTTAAGAAATATATATTACGAAAAAGAAGACGACTTTTTGTTTTTGGGATGTATCGAATTCATTAAAGAATTATATTTGAAAAATATAGAAACATATCAAGATATTACATATTTCAAATTATTAGATATAACGCTAAGTAACATGCTTACCAATGGTAGCTTAATTAAAACTTTAACCTTTTTTATGGCATACTTATTGAAAATAAGTGGCATCTTTCCAACAATTGATATGCTGCATGAAGTTATGAAAAAATTAAATTGCAAAGAAGAAAATAATGAAAACAAAAGCTGCATATTGACTGCTGAAGCGACACAGTTAATTAATGACTTTAACAAAAAAAGATACAATGAAAACTATAGTGAAAGCATAAATAAAACCACTTTAGTTGAAATTCTTAAATGTTTAATTTTCTTTTATGAATATTATTACAATGAAAAAATTGTAAGCAAGAGCCTAATTTTCTCTATTATTGATAATTAATCAATTTTAGTATTAAATTAGTATATAACTAGTAGATAATTAGTAGTTTTCTAGTAGAAAACATAAATATAAAAAATTTTAAAATTTTTAAAAAATACACTCATAGTAGGTTGACCATTTAAAAATATTATTTTATAATATTACGATTTTGGAGGAAATTTATGGAAAATAAATTTGAAAAACTTGTTACTCATCTTCAAACAACAGGATATGTATTTCAAGGATCACAAATTTACGGTGGCTTATCTAATACTTGGGACTATGGTCCATTAGGTAGTGAACTTAAAAACAACTTGAAAGAATTGTGGTGGAAGAAGTTTGTTAGCGAATGTCCAACTAATGTTGGAATTGATTCTGCAATATTAATGAACCCTAAAGTATGGGAAGCTACAGGACACGTTTCTACTTTTAACGATCCTTTAATTGATTGCAAATATTGTCATGGTCGTTTTAGAGCTGATGATTTAATTTCTAAGCAATATCCAGATGTTGATGTTAATGGCATGACAACTGATCAAATGAACGATTTTATTAAAGAACACGGTTTAGCATGCCCAAGCTGTGGAAAAACTGAATTTACACCAATTCGTCAATTTAATATGATGTTTAAGACTCATATTGGCGTTACAGAAGATTCAAAAAGCTTAGTATATTTAAGACCTGAAACAGCACAAGGCGTGTTTGTTAATTTCAAAAATGTTCAAAGAGCTACTAGAAAGAAACTTCCTTTAGGAATTGCAAACGTTGGTAAATCATATAGAAATGAAATCACTCCAGGGAATTTCATTTTTAGAGTACGTGAATTTACTCAAATGGAATTAGAATTTTTCTGCAAGCCTGGTACAGATATTGAATGGTTCAATTATTGGAAACAATATTCAATTAATTTTGTTAATTCATTAGGCATTAACGAGTCAAATTTAAGATTCAGAGATCATGAACCAGAAGAACTAGCTTTTTATTCAAAATGTACAACTGATATTGAATACAAATTTCCATTCGGATGGGGAGAAATTTGGGGTATTGCAGATAGAACTGATTACGACTTAAAGAAACATCAAGAATATAGTGGAGAATCTTTAGAATATTTAGACCCTGAAACAAATCAAAAGTACATTCCTTATTGTATTGAACCAAGTTTGGGCCTTGATAGATTGTTCTTAATGGTAACATGTGATAGCTTTGATGAAGAAACTTTGCCAAACGGAGAAATACGTAAAGTTATGCGTTTAAAGCCTTTCCTTGCACCATTTAAAGCAAGTATTTTACCTCTTAGTAAGCAATTAAACGAACAAGCAAAAGCAATCTTTGATGATTTAATTCCTTACATAAGAGTTAATTACGATGATACAGGTAGTATTGGTAAGAGATATCGTCGTAATGATGAAATAGGAATACCTTATTGTGTAACAGTCGATTTTGATACAGCAAACGATGGTTGCGTTACTGTAAGAGAAAGAGATTCTATGCAACAAGAAAGAATTAAAATTGTCTATTTAAGAAATTACTTAATGGAGAAATGCTTTTATAAATGATAGATAACCTTTTTGAAATAGCAAATGAAATAGTTAAACAAGCAGATATAGTTGAAGTCGCATCGCATTATATTAAAGTTGAAAAGTGCGGTCGCAACTATCAAGCTTTATGTCCTTTTCATGATGACAAAAAACTAGGTAATTTCTATTTAAATAAGGATAAAGGAATTTTTAAATGCTTCTCATGTGGGAAAAGTGGAAACGCTATTACATTTGTCCAAAGCATCGAGCATATCCCTTTTAAAGAAGCTGTACTAAAAACAGCTGAACTTATCGGATATAACGATGAGAGATTGAATAATTTCGTTTCTACAAAGCCTTCAATTTCTGAACATGATCAAAAATTATTTAATTGTTTAGAAGAAATCTGTCAATTTTATGAAAATAGTTTGTTTTTTAGTAAAGATGAAGCTGCTGTTGATGCATTAAATTATTTGCATAATCGTGGCCTTGATGATGAAACTATTAAACACTTTAGAATCGGCTATTGCCAAAGAAACGGAGAAAATATTGTTGAATTTCTTCGCTCTAAGGGATATTCCATTACTATTATTAGTGAAACTGGAATCGTAAATATAAATAAAACACCATTTAGAGATTCTAACGCTGGGAGAATTTCATTTCCAATTGCAGATAAAGATGGACGTGTAGTCGGCTTTAGTTGTAGAAAGTTTAGAGAAGATGATACCTCTAATGCAAAATATATAAATACAAGTGCAACTTCTTTATTTAATAAAGGAAATATTTTATATAACTATAACAATGCTATAAACGAAGCTAGAAAAGTAGGATATGTTTATCTATTAGAAGGCTTTATGGATGTTATAGCTTGTTATAGAGTTGGTATTAAAAGTGCAATCGCACTTATGGGTACTGCGTTAACAAGGGATAATTTACAACATCTGAGGTTCATGAAATCACAAATTAGGCTATGCTTAGATTTAGATAATCCAGGTCAACTAAACGCATTAAACATTTCAAACTTGTTTGATGAAGCTAATATTGATTATAAAATTATAAACAACGATGTTGATTTTTCTGAAAAAGATACTGATGAGATACTAAAAGCGTATGGAGATGAAAAACTCAGGTCTTATCTTGGCGATTTAAAAAATAAAGGTGAATGGCTTCTTGTATATTTGTCTAAGCATTTAAATTTAAAAACACTTGATGGCAAAAAGAAAATGGTAAATTCATTTATTCCTTATCTTGCATCACTTGCAAATTTGCTTGATTATGAATATTACCTAAATTCTTTAAGTAGAGTTTCAGGATTTGATGCTAGTATTATTGAAAAGGCTGTCAATAAATATAAAGGTAAGTTGGATAAAAAAGATGAAGTAGCTTACACGAATTTAACTACATCAAACAGCACTAGCAAAAAAGACAATCCATTCACTAAACTAAAATTAGCTGAAAAACAAATTGTTAGTTATATGTTAGAAAATAAGGATGCCGTTGATAAATATGAAATTAAATTAGGCTACTTTGTAGATAGTAATTATAAAGAAATAGCGAATTTAATCGAAGAATTTATTAATAGAATAAATTCTGCTAACGAATACAATGTAAAAAATTTAATTGTATTTTTAGATAGTGACGAATGCAAATTCCAAAACAAAGATTTAATACGAGATGAAATTGCAAATCTAGCACTAGAGTACAACAAATTCCCACCTTATTCTGAAGCACATTTCACAGACATTGTGAACACGATTAATGAGGAAAAAGAAAACAATCTCGCAATAGATACTTATAAATTAAATATTAAAAGCAATAAAAGTGAGCTTGAACAAGCTAAATATGCAAAAACATTACTATCAAAAAGGAAATTTTTGATAGATGAGAATGATAAAAAAAGGAGGAACTAATATGGCTAAAAAAGCAAAAGTAGTAGAAAAAGAAAATATCGATGATATTGATAACGTTGTTGTCAATGACGATGAGAATGATGGCTTAATGAAATTAGATCAAATTATCAAAAAATTTGAAAATGATAATAAGTCAACAAAATTCATTGATCAAGATGATTTTTTCGATGCAACATCTTATTTAGACTTGACTGATAAGGATTATGAAGAAATTTTTGAACACTTTAAAAAATTAGGCTATGAAGTTGCTGGAAGCGATGATAGCTTAGATGATAGTGATATGCCTGAAGATTTTAATGAAAGTGATTTGGAAAATGCAGATCAATTTGATGATGACGATGTTGATATAGATGAAGATCAAATCAACGAAGAATTGCCAATTGATGTTAATAATCTTGAAAATTTAGAAAATACAGATGTTAAGGTTAACGATAGTGTTAAATTATATTTGAAGGAAATTGGTAGAGTACAACTTTTAAAACCAAAAGAAGAGACTGAGCTCGCTAAAAGAATAGCTGAAGGCGATCAAAGAGCTAAGCAACAATTAATTGAAGCTAACTTAAGACTTGTAGTGTCTATTGCTAAGCACTATATAGGAAGAGGTATGCAATTTTTAGATTTAATCGAAGAAGGAAATCTTGGATTGATGAAAGCTGTTGAAAAATTTGATTATACAAAAGGATTTAAGTTCTCAACATATGCAACATGGTGGATTCGTCAAGCTATAACTCGTGCTATCGCTGACCAAGCTCGTACAATTAGAATTCCAGTTCATATGGTTGAAACTATTAACAAAATTACAAGAGTACAACGTCAATTAGTCCAAGAATTAGGAAGAGAGCCAACAGCTGAAGAGATTTCTGAAAAAATGGAAGGAGCATTAACTCCTGATAGAATTAGAGAAATTACAAGCTTAGCACTTGAACCTGTATCGCTTGAAAGTCCAATAGGTGAAGAGGATGATTCTCATTTAGGTGATTTCGTCGAAGATAAAGATAGCGTTTCTCCAACTGAATATACAACAAAATCAATGATTAGAGATGCCTTATATAACGTCATGAATGATTTGACTGATCGTGAGGAAAGAGTATTAAGATTAAGATATGGTTTAGATGATAATAGACCAAGAACATTAGAAGAAGTTGGAAAAGAATTTGGAGTTACACGTGAAAGAATTCGTCAAATTGAGGCAAAAGCTATTAGAAAATTAAGACATCCAACTAGAACTAAAAAGTTAGATGATTTTCATTAATTAAATGATTTCTAAACGTATTAAACAAATAAAAAAGTATATACCATTAAATCAAGATGTCGCAGATGTAGGAAGTGATCACGGATTACTTTTGCGACTTCTTTTTGATGATGGATTTCCAAACAAAATGCTTGGAATCGAAAATAAAGAAGGACCATTTAGCAATTTATCTAAGCTTGTAAAAGCTATTAATGCTGAAAATGTTTCTTGTGTTTTAAGCAATGGAATCGACTATCTTCCATCAAATTACAAAACTGTAGTTATAGCTGGGATGGGTCTTGATACAATAAAAGCAATAATTAATAAAAACAAAGACAAAATTGATTTTATTAGTGATTTCATTATTGACTGCCACACATCGTACGAGAAAGTAAGACCATTTTTTGTTGAACTCGGTTATCATGTTGCTGAGGAAACTATTATTTTTGAAGATAATATATATTACGAAATAATTCATTTTAAAAAAGGTCCTCAAAATTATACTGCTCTTGAATTAACCTACGGTCCTATAATTCTTTTAGAAAAAAGTGAAAATTTTATTAATCGAAATAAGTTACTAATTAAAAAAAATGAACTTATTTGTTCTAAAAGGCCAAATTCTGATAAATTAAGATTAAAAATACATGAATTAAAGCAAGTTTCGAACATCGAATAAGAGTATTTGTGAGGTAAAACTGATGAAAACCAATAGTTTAATATCAAAATTATCAAAAAAATATCCAAAACGTATTGCTGAATTTTACGACACACCAGGACTTCAGATTAATAAATATAAAGAGTTTACTAACAATATTTTAATTTGCCTTGACTTTGATGAAACTGTTTATGATTACATTATTAACAATAAGTTAGAAGACAAGATTGATCTTATCATCACACATCACCCTTTTATATTTGGAAAATTAAAGAATGCTTTAAAAAATGTAGAAAAAGCTGAATTGTATCAAAAAATGTTATTTTTAAACATTCCAATTGTGAGTTATCATACTAATTTTGATAATGCCATTAACGGAATGAATGATGCGATATGCGAAAAAATGAATTTTGAAGAAGTATTAATACCTGAAAATTGTCCAATGATGAGAATCGGAATGTTAAAAGAAGAAATGGATGTTAAATCTTTTTGCAAATATTTTCTTAGTGTCTTTAACCTAAATTACGGTTTGCTAATTAACGAAGGAACTAAAAAAATTAAAAAAATCGGCATCATCGGTGGCGGTGGATGGAGTTTTTATAAAGAAGCAAAAGAAAATGGATGTGACATCTATATAAGTGGAGATGTTCCTCATCACGGAAGGCGAGAAATCATTTCTGCAAAATTTAATTATTTAGATGTCCCACACGAAATTGAAAATGCATTTATGAATAAATTTAAAAGTGTACTTTTAGATATTAACAATGATCTTAATATCACAACATTCGTTCACGAGTTCCCGCCTGAATTAATTGAAATTAAAAAGACGCCTGTGCGTGCTTCCTATTATCAATAAGAAGACTAGGCGTCTTTTATATTTCTTGAATCTTAACTTTGTTTTCCTTATCTTGAGATTTAGGATCAATATCTTTGTAATAAAAATATCTATAAATTTCTTTTACTTTTTCAGCACTGACACTGCCATCGGATACTAGATATATTTTTTTGTTCTTATTAATATTCAATTGCATAGCTTCGATAACTGAAGTAATACAAGCATACATGACATCTTTTGTATTTAAATGATAATAATCTAATAAATATGAATCTGTTTTTTTAACTGACGAAACTATTAAAAGAACATCGCCAGCTTTTAGATTCTCATCAATGACTTTCTTTTTTGAATAATTTTCATCGCTGATTTCATGTTGGATAGTAACGTTTGGCAAAAAGAACTTAATTTTGTTTAATACTGTTTTTAAATTTTCATCAGCTAATTCTGTTTGATAAATAACAGAAGTGCTCTTTTTGTTTAATTTATTTTTAAATTCATAATCTTCTTTATTTAAAAAATCTTTAATATCAACAAAAATATATTTATGCCTTGTCGCGTAAGCAAGGTAACTCTCTTCAATAGTATTAACATTTCCAACAAAAATTACTTTTTTCCAAGAAGGCTTTTTTAAAATATATTGTTGTTTTTTAATAATAAAAGGTGAAGTAGTATCAAAATATTGAATCTTTTTCTTTCTTAATAAGGCTAAAAGCCTCTTTTCACTTCCGTAAGGCGAGGTTAAAACAACTTTATCTTCATGAAGCGATTTAACATAATCATAAAACCCCTCATATGGAATATCTACGATGGATATGTTAAGTTTTTTTAATTCTTTTTTAATTGAATCAGCATTAAGCAAGCCTCCAAGAAGAACAATTTCACTAAAAGGTTTTAATGTTCTAGCTTTTGTAGCTATTCTCAATAGATTTGTTAATGTTTCTGTATAACCAATTGGCTCTATTAAATTAATTTCCATGTTATTAGTTTAACATTTTTAATGAAAAATGTATTAATTTTATATAAAATTAAAGAATGAAATTTACAGCATTCAATTTAAAAAAAGAACTTATAGAAATTTTAAACGAACTAGGATATAACGAAGCAACAAAAGTTCAAGAAGTCGTAATACCAGCAGCATTACGAAAAGAAAATTTATTAATAAAAGCGCAAACAGGTAGTGGAAAAACACACTCATTTTTAATTCCTATTTTAAATAACGTAGAATTTAATGGAAAATTACAAAGTTTAATTATCGTTCCATCACGTGAATTAGCAAAACAAACTTATGATTTTATTGATGAAATCGCTAAATTTGATTTCTTTAAAAGACTTAAATACAAAGTATTTTTTGGAGGCAAAGAAAGTACAAAAGATCTTAAATCTTTTGAAAATGGATGCGAAATTGCTATTACGACCCCTGGTAGACTTAATTTTTTATTAAATTCTAACAATAATTTAGTTGAATCACTTAATACAATTATACTTGATGAAGTTGATATGCTAATCGATGATACTTTTATAAATGAAATGAATGATATATTTAAAAAAGTACCAGGTGCAAATATTCAAGTATTTAGTGCAACATTCTCAAATAGAAGTCGTGATTTTTTAAATGATACTGTTAAATTTGATTTAGTAATTAATGATGAAAAAGACTTAGGAACATCTAAAACTGTTAATCATTTCTTTATAAACACAAAACATCAAGATAGAAACTTTTTGCTTAAAAAGTTTATTGAAATTAAAAATCCATTTTTACTTTTAGTTTTTGCATCTTCTAAAAAGGAAGTAAATAGAATTTATTCATATTTATCACAAAATAGATTTAAATGTGGCATCATAAGTGGAGAATTAGAAGCACGTGAAAGGCGTTCAATGCTTAGAAGAATTAAAAATGATGAATTTCAAATTGTTGTATGCTCTGATTTAGCAGCAAGAGGCATTGATATTGATAACGTTACTGATGTTTTAAATTACGATTTGCCAAATAACATCGAATATTATTATCATAGAGCTGGAAGAACTGGACGTAATTTTAAGGACGGAAATTGTTATTCTTTTTATGATAATGATACTTTAAATATACCAACTAAATTGCTTGATCAAGGATTACAAGTTGAATATTTAAAATTTAGTGATGATAAATTAGTTCAAGATACACCTATAATTAAAGAAAAAGTAAGAAAGAAAAAGGTCGACACTGAATTAGAAAGAGAAATTAAAAAAGCAAAATCTCAAGCAATGGGCAAGAGTGTCAAGCCTGGATATAAAAAGAAAGTTAAAAGAGCTATAGACAAAGTAAAAAGTAAACATAAGAGAGAAATTATTAAAAACGATATCAAGAGACAAAGAATTGAAAGATACAAAAAAGAAAGTAAATTAAATGGATAAGCCCGTTTTTTGTATTTTTGCATCTTTTTGTGGGCCAGATTACCTTTTAAGATCTGCTTCGGAAACAATTTACGCTCATGGACAAGGTTATCACATATTTGCTGTTGGAAAATCTTATCGAAAATTTGTAAATAAAAATATTTGTAAAGCTAGAGAAGCACATAACTTAATGTATAAATTGCGCTATCCTGACGTTTATAACATTGTAAATGCACCATGCGGTATTAATTTAGCTAATTATAGTAACCCAAAAGTTTTAAAAACTTCAAAATGGTATATATTAAAAACTCTTTATAGAGCAAGAGCTTTTAAAGCAAGTAAGATATGCTTTTATCCTGGATTTCAAGCGAATAATGATAGAGAAGAAGCTAAAAAATGCTTTCTTAATTCAATGGCAGAAATTTTAGAATATATTCCAAAAGAAATAGGAATCCTACTAATTTTTCACCATAGATATACTAATGGACTTGGGAGAAGTTTGATTGAACTTAAAGAAATGATTGATAAAATAAACAATAAAAGAGTTCAAATTTTAATTTCTATTGATTCTCTTTATGCAAATCAATATGACTTTAATAGTTCAACAGCTTTGGTTGATCGACTTGAAAGCGAAATAGGACTAGATAATATATACGGTTTTATTGTAAACGATACTGAATTAGTAAATAAAAGCTTAAAAACCTATAAACCTAGAAATGTTGGTTTAGGTGAAATCGGATTTCAAAAATTAAGAGATTTTATTTATGAACCTCGTTTACAAGATAAAATTTTCTATTTAAAAACTCCAAAAATAAATAATAAGCAAGTTTATAGATATGAAATCAAAATGTTACAGGCTAACAAATTTGTTCCTGGATTATATAGGTAATTAGAACTTATCAATTTCTTCAAAAAGTGCATTTAATGCATTTTTTTCATTAACTTCTCGAATAATTTTTCCTTTTTTAAAGATTGCATACATATTTTTGCCGCCAGCAAGACCTAAATCCGCATTTTTTCCTTCGCCGATTCCATTAACAACACATCCCATAATAGCGACTTTAATATATTTTTTGTTTTTAACTAAAAATTTTAAAGTTTCATTAGCTAAAAAACTTAAATTTGTTACTTGAGTTCTTCCACATGTTGGGCAGCTAATTATTGTTGGATAATTTTCATATAAGTCTAAATCGTGTAAAAGTCTAACACATGTTTCAACCTCTTTTTCAGGATTATGAGTAAGAGAAATTCTTATTGTTGAGCCAATACCGTCTAAAAGTAGTGGTGATAAAGCAGAAACAGAACGAATTATGCCAATCTCATCAAATCCACTCTCGGTAACACCAATATGTAAAGGATATTTACAAATTTGCGCTAATTTTCTATATACAGAAATTGTTTTTAATGGGTTAGATGCTTTAGCGCTTATTATTAAATTATAAAAATTCCTTTTTTCGAATTTTTCTATATATTTCAATGCGCTAGAAACCATTTTATCTTCATCACTTATAAGAGTATTATCTTGAAATTCTTTCTCTAAAGACCCACTATTAACACCTATTCTAATTGCAACATTATATTTTGTTGCATATTTAACGAGTTCATCAAGCTTTTCATCGCTACCAAAATTTCCTGGATTAATTCTTATTTTGTCTGCACCATTTTCAATAGCTAAAAGAGCTAATTTATAGTCAAAATGTATGTCGGCAACTAAAGGAATAGAAATTCCTTTTTTAATTTCTTTAATTGCTTTAGCATCAGATTCATCAAGTATACTAACTCTCATCAAGTCAGCACCGAGCAGTGCACAACGATTAATTTGTTTAATTATTTCGGGAACATTACTGGTTTTAATGTCACACATTGATTGTATTTTTACAAGATTGTTACCACCAATTATTATATTTCCAACTTTTACTTCTGATGTTTGATTTCTAGTTATCATTTTGTGCAATTCGCCTCTTTAAAATATATAGAAAGATTATCACAAATGTGATAAAATACTCAAGCATTAATACGAAAGGAGTAAGAATATGCGTGATAACATTATTTTAAAGTGTACTGTCTGTGGTGAAGAACAATATATTACTTCAAAAAATAAGAAAAATAATCCTGATAGATTAGAAAAGAATAAATATTGCCCACATTGCAAAAAAGTTACAGTTTTCAAAGAAAAGAAGTAGTCAATGGTTAAAACTTTTAGATTTGATAATGACACTAAAGAATTCAGTGCTAATACATATGTAATAGGTGAAAAAGGTGGTCCTTGTATTGTAATAGACTTAGGTTCCACACAAACTAGAGTCATTTCTTATATAAAAGAAAATCACACTTCATGCTTAGGGATATTATTAACCCATGGTCATTTTGATCATATAAGAGGGCTTAATAATTTCTTGAAAGAATTTAATTGTACTGTATTTATTGATTTTAATGATAAGGATTTTTTAACAGATTCTAAATTGAACGGAAGTAAATATTCTGAAGAAAATCAAGTTATTGTCAAAACAACCAACATTTATGAGTTAGATGATGAGGATGAGATTAACTTTGGAAATGGATATCTATTCAAAGTCATTGAAACACCTTTTCATACAAATGGTAGTGTTTGTTATTTGTGTGAAAAAGAAAATGCCCTATTTTCAGGCGATACATTATTTAAAGGATCGATAGGTAGAACTGATTTGTCTACTGGAAGCGAAAGACTAGTCAATAGTTCTTTAAAAAAATTATTAAACCTAAATCCTAAACTTGTTGTTTATCCTGGACATGGCGAAACAACAACATTAGAAAAAGAAATTAGCAGCAATCCTTATTTGGTTTCTGCAAAATATTAAAAAGGAGAAAGAGATGAACGTTACAGAATTAAGACCAGGTAACTATTTTGAAGAAGAAGGTAACTTATTTTTAGTCATTGATATCTTATTAAATAAGACAGCAATGAGAAAAATGGTTGCTAAAGTTAAAGTTAAAAACGTAAGAACTGGCGCAATCACTGAAATGAGTGCAAACAGTGGTTACCAAGTCGAAACAATCAGATTAGAAAAGAAAAAAATGGTCTATTTATACGAAAATGGTGAATTCCTTGTATTTATGGACAATGAAACTTACGAACAAATCGAAATTGAAAAAGCAAGACTTGAATGGGAATCAAAATTTTTAAAGGAAAACCAAGAAGTCGAAATCGTAACATATAACGATGAAATTTTAGGAATTAATTTACCAGCAAAAGTTACCCTTAAAGTAACTGCATGTGAACCAGCTGTTAGAGGCGACACAGTTAATAAGGCTATGAAAGATGCAACAGTTGAAACAGGCTTAAAGATCAGAGTACCATTATTTATTAATGAAGGCGATGATGTCTTAGTCAGAACAGATACTGGCGCATACGACGGTAGAGCTAACTAATAAGTAGGAACAAGAATGATAGAATGGTGGGGTGCTCTTCTCTGGTGTATATTTGCACTTATAATAGGGGCAGCAGTTGGATTCTTTGGAGCTAGAGCATTCTTTAAGAAACAATTAGAAAAGAATCCTCCAATCAACGAAAAAATGATTAGAGCTTTAT
Organism: uncultured Mollicutes bacterium; assembly: GCA_900545015.1. Taxonomy (GTDB): domain Bacteria; phylum Bacillota_I; class Bacilli_A; order RFN20; family CAG-826; genus Onthovivens. Next base: position 46,117 of record UQXJ01000001.1, read on the forward strand.
ATAGTCAAATGGGTAGAAAGCCTAGTGAAGCACAAATAAAGCAAATCATGAATAATGTAAATAAAAATAAATAGTAAATAAAAGCTTTCTGAACGAAAGCTTTTATTTTTTTATCATAGTCAAATTGATTTAATGCTATAGTCAACTAAAAATACGATTATTATCGTATTATTTTATATAGTAATAGTAGTTTTAAACTTTTCCACATTCATTTTTATCTACTAATTATGTACTAGAAATCTACTAATTATCTACTAGTTACAAGTAAGTTTTATTTTCTTCGTGTGCTATGATTCTTTTAATATTAGCTCTATGTCTGAATATTAAAAGAGCACAACCTAATGTCATAAGAATAGGCAAATATATAGAAATATGTGGTCCACATCCAAAGTACGTAAACCAATTTGCAACTTCGCTCAATCCAAAAGCATATAGCAAATAAACTATCCATGAATAAATAGCGATGATAATAGAGGTTATAATTGAAGCAAGTGAGACCATCTTAGTTTTCTTAACGATTGTAAACATAATCCCGCCAAACAATGGAAGTGCAGGCCAAAAGAAGCAAATTGAAGCACCACCATAAGTTGATACAATCTTTCCACCTTTAAATTTTAAAAATACACTATAAGCGTGGCCAATCATACATCCGCATGCAGTAAGATAATAAGTTAATTCAGATAACGTATTTCCAATTCCGAATGCATTTTCACTTTGATTTTCGCCAAGCATAAAGGTTTTTGCTTCATTACAATAAGTAAAAATTGAAAAAACAATATAAACTGGGATAATCATTTTTAATATATCAAGAAATATAGTAATAAGTCCGGCTTTTTTAGAAACAGTTCTAGCAACGTTTGTGCCGCCAGTATTTTTACTTCCAGCGTTTCGTGGATCTATTCCATAAAAACATTTTCCAATAATTACTCCGTTAGGAATACTGCCAAATAGATACCCTAAAGCAAGGCATCCTAATAAAATCAATGCTTTAATCATATGTGATAATTCTAATACATATCCTGTTTTACTTCCATTGTAATTAAATGTATTTTTGTCATTAAAAATGATAACTTTTTTGGTATAATAATAAACTAGGTATGGAAAAAAACATGGAAAATTATAACGCAAGCAGTATCGAAATATTAAGCGGATTACAAGGTGTTAGAAAAAGACCTGCTATGTACATTGGCAGCACAAACACCAATGGTTTACACCATTTGGTTTGGGAAATTGTTGATAATGCAGTGGATGAAGCTTTAAATGGATATGGAAACAAAATTACAATTACGCTTCACAAAGATGGCTCTTGTTCTGTTCTAGATGAAGGAAGAGGTATTCCTTGTGATTTACATAAAGCAACAGGTATGCCTGCTGTTCAACTTATTTTTTCAACATTACATAGTGGTGGAAAATTTAATGATGGTGCATATAAATCAAGTGCCGGCTTACATGGTGTTGGTAGTAGTGTCACAAATGCTTTAAGTGTTTTTTGTGATATCACTGTTTTCAGAAACAATAAAATTCATCATTTGAGATTCGAAAATGGTGGAAATTTAACAACTCCTTTAGAAATTTTAGGGAATACTATTAAGCACGGAACATTAGTTACTTTTAAACCTGACCCTAAGATTTTTTCTACAGTCGATTTCAACTTTGATAAAATTGCTACACACTTACAAGAAAGTGCATTCTTATTAAAAAAGGTTCATTTTATTTTAATCGATGAAAGAAATGGCGATAAAGAAGATTTCTATTATGAAAACGGTTTAAAAGAATATGTTGAAGAATTAAATCAAAATAAAAATGCTTTAGGTCCTGTCATTGATTTTTCAGGTGAAGACAATGGAATTACCTCTGAAATAGCTATTCAATATTGTTATGATGACTATAACGAAACTATTAGAAGTTATGTTAATAACGTTCATACAGCTGATGGCGGAACACATGAGGCTGGTTTTAGAACCGGAATTACAAAAGCGGTAAATGATTATGCAGAAGACAATAACCTTTTAAGAGGCAAAACGAAACTCGAAGGAAATGACATTCGTGAAGGACTTACAGCGATAATTTCCTTAAGACTTCCTGAATCAATTCTTGAGTTTGAAGGACAAACAAAAGGAAAATTAGGAACTCAACAAGCTTTAAGTGTTGTTTCAAACCTTGTTTATACCAAATTCACCTATTATTTAAATGAAAATAAAGAGTTCGCAGTACGTTTAATCAAGAAATGTATTGATTCTATGAATGCTAGATTAGCAGCTAGAAAAGCAAAGGATGAAGCAAGATCAAAGAAAAAACCTAAAGAGCAAATTATTTTAAGCGATAAATTAACACCTGCTCAAAGTAAAGAATACGATAAAAATGAGCTTTTCATAGTTGAAGGTGATTCAGCTGGAGGCACAGCAAAAAAAGGTAGAAATCCAAAATACCAAGCTATTTTGCCTTTAAGAGGAAAACCACTTAATACTGATAGTTTAACAATGGATAAAATTATGCAAAACACTGAATTCGCAACTATCATTAACACAATCGGAGCAGGAGTTGGACAAAACTTTGATGTAACTGAGTCGCATTATGGGAAAATTATCATTATGACCGATGCTGATACTGATGGTGCACATATTCAAACTTTATTATTAACATTTTTCTACAATTATATGCGTTCGTTAATAACAGAAGGAAAAGTATTTGTTGCTGTTCCACCTTTATATCATGTTATAAAAGAAGATAGCAAAGGTAAAAAAGTTGAAGCATATGCCTGGGATGACAAAACTTTAGAAGAAGCTAAGAAAAAAGTTGGAGCTGGCTATAAAGTTTCTCGTTATAAAGGTTTAGGTGAAATGAGTGATAAGCAGTTAAAGGAAACAACAATGGATCCTGCAAATAGGCTTTTAATCCAAGTTTCAATCGATGATCCTTTAAGCGTTGAAAATAAAGTAGCTATCTTAATGGGCAAAGATGCCGATAAGAGAAAAAAATGGTTAGAAAAAAACGTAGATTTTAACGAAGTTGATAATTTCATTGAGGAGGTTAAACACTAATTATGGCAAAAAAAGTAATTACAGAAGCTGAACCAATACAAGAAAATATTAGTATTGAATCTCTTGATGGAGTCATGGGGGATAGATATGCGATTTATGCAAAATATGTCATTCAAGATCGTGCTATACCTGACGTTAGAGACGGCTTAAAGCCAGTTCAAAGAAGAATAATTTATAGTATGTACCAAAATGGTAATACTTATAATAAACCAACAAAAAAATGTGCAAAGATTGTCGGTGATGTTATGGGTAGATTCCATCCTCACGGTGACTTATCAATTTACGAAGCTCTCGTTAGACTTTCACAGCCTTGGAAAATGTCTATGCCTTTAATAGGATTCCAAGGAAATAATGGTTCTATTGATAACGATCCTGCAGCTGCATATCGTTATACTGAAGCTCGTTTAAATCAATTTAGTGAAAATTTAATCAGTGATATCGATAAAAATACAGTAGACATGACTTTAAACTTTGATGATACTGAATTTGAACCTGTAGTACTCCCTTGTCGTTTTCCAAATTTATTCGTAAATGGTAGTGATGGCATCGCAGTTGCAATTGCTACTCAAATACCACCTCATAATTTGCAAGAAATGTGTGATGCTGCAATTTATAGAATTCAAAATCCAAATTGTAGTCTTGATGAATTATTAGAAATTGTTCAAGGACCTGATTTTCCTACTGGAGGAACAATTTATAAGACTAGTGGAATCAGAGATATCTATGAGACCGGAAGAGGAAAAGTCGAAATTGCTAGTAAATTAACAATCGACACTTCTAATAAAAACTTTAACGAAATTAAAATTACTGAAATTCCTTATGGAGTCGTTAAGCAAGCTCTTGTTTTTTCTATTGATAAAATTAAAAAGAATAGAGAAATTGATGGAATTAATGAAGTAAAAGACTTATCAAGTGGTGATAATATTGATATCGTTATCGAACTCAAAAAAGAAGTTGATCCTGAAATTGTTATTGCTTATTTAATGAATAAGACTCAATTAAAGGTAAGCTATTCAGCAAATATTGTTGCAATATGTAGTAAACACCCAGAAACTTTATCATTAATTAGCTACCTTGATAAATATATTGAATATCAAGAAGAAGTCATTACAAGAAGAAGTAAGTTTGAATTAAAGAAAGCTGAAGATAGACTTCACATTGTTGAAGGACTTATAAAAGCTCAAAGCATTATTAATGAAATTATTGCTATAATTAGAAAAAGCAAGGATAAAGCAGAATCTAAAGTAAACTTAATGAAAGCTTATGATTTTACTGAACCTCAAACTGAAGCTATTGTCACAATGCGTTTATATAGACTTTCAAATACTGATGTTAAAATCTATATGGATGAAAAAGCAAGTCTTGAAACTCAAATTAAAGAGTTAAAGGAAATTTTATCCAGTAAAAACAAATTAAACAAAATAATCGTTCGTGATTTAAAAGAAATTGTTAAAACATATGGAATTCCTAGAAGAACTTTAATTGAAGAAAAGAAAGAAGAAATTCAAATTGATAAACGTGATTTAATTGCAAAAGAAGATACTTATGTAGTAATTACTAAAGATGGCTACATAAAACGTAGCTCTTTAAGAAGTTTTAAATCTTCAAACGGCGATTTACCAGGAGTAAAAGAAAAAGATTCAATTGTAATGCAACAAATTTGTAATACAGTTGATTTCGTACTTTGCTTTACAAGCAAAGGTAACTATATAATTCTTCCAGTTCATGAAATTCTTGAAAATAAATGGAAAGATGAAGGCAAACACATAAACTATCTTTGCAATCTTCCACTTGATGAATACATTGTTAAATGTATTGTGGTTAAGGATTTCGATGTAGGTATTTCTATAGCTACAGTAAGCAAAAACGGTCAAGTTAAGAAAACAAAACTTAATGAATTTTTCTCAACAAGAACTAATAAGCCAATTCAATGTATGCGTTTATTAAAGGATGATGAAGTCGTTGATGTTGCAGTTCTTAAAGGAAATAGCAATATGCTCATTTTAACTAAATCCGGAAAAGCAACATACTTTAATGAAAATGATATTCAATGCACAGGTTTAAGAACAAGTGGTGTTAAATGTATTGCTACATTAAGCGATAGTACAATTGAATCTATGTTAGCTTATTCTTCAAGTGAAAGAACTAAGATTTTATTTATAACAAATAAAGGTATGTATAAAATTCTTGATTCTAACAACTTAACTTTACGTTCTAGATTAGAAAAATCAGATTATTTATTAAAATCATTTAAGAGTGATATTCATGAACTAATCTATACTACAAAAGTATTGAATAGTGCAAATGATGGACAATATTATCTTTTATTAAACGACGGAAAAGTAATTAACTATAAGCTTGATAATTTCCATTTAACACCATCAGACAAATATTGCAAAAAGAATATTGATGCTTTGCCTAACGGAAGTGAAATATTATCTGTATACAATTTCGATGTAGAAGTAATTGACAAAAACACTAAAGTAGAAAAAGTTATAAAAGCACCAACAACTAGTTTCTTTGATAACGATGACAAAAAAACTACTAAAGAAGTAAAAGTAATAACTATTGATTCTAAAAATGACGATAAAAAAACTGCTAGTAATGACACAAGCAGAATTGAGCAAATATCAATTTTTGATGATATGGGTGATTAACGGAAAAAAGAAATAATCGTTATGATGAGTATGCAAACAATTGCTACACATGAATACCAAAATGCATGTGTCATTTCGATTGATTCTCGTTTATAAGTTAAAATAATGGCAGGTGTTAAAAATACAAAGCCAATAAATGACATAAAAAGTGATATTCCGCATCCAATTGTTGCAAGAATCATTGCTATTGTTGTTGAGTTCTTATTATTAAAATTATCCATACGTAAATTATACGTATTACTCATCAAATTTTAAATAAAAACTATAAAAAATAAATTTTAGTAGAAAACTAGTAGATTTCTAGTATTAAATTAGTAGGTACATTTCATGCTTAAAATATTCAAACCATACGTCTCAGCAAAAAACGTTTATGAAATTGATATAAATTTCTTTATAAAGAACAATATAAAATATGTTATTTGTGACTTAGACAATACATTAGAAGCTTTCTACACTAAGCAGCCTTCCGAACAAGCTCATAAATTATTTAATGACTTCAAGAAAGCTGGCATTAAGTTTTATATAGTATCAAACAACAAAATGAAGCGAGTAAAAGAATATGCTGATATGCTTGGATGTGAATATATATCAGAAGCAAGAAAGCCACTAAAAAATAAAACAAAGAAGTTTATAAATTTAAACAAAATTATTACTGAACAATGTATAATAATAGGTGATCAAGTATTAACTGATATCGTTCTAGCAAATCGATTAAAAATTAAGAGCATATTATGTGAGAATTTGGTTGAAAAAGATCAATTATGTACAAAGATTAATAAATTTTTTGATAAGAACATCAGAAAGAAGTTAATCAAAAAGGGCGAATTGATTAATTGGAGGTCAGTGTAATGGCAAATTTAAACAAACTTCAAAGATGTTATCATTGCGGAGCTTTATTGCAAATAGAAGATAAAAATAAAGAAGGTTACATCAATCCTGAAATTATTCAACAATATCCAGAAGGATTATTACTATGTAATCACTGTTATTCTACTGAGAAATTTGCGAATGCACCGAGAGAAGCTTTTTTCGATAGTGAATATACAAAAATATTAGAGCAAATCAAAAAAGAAAATGCTTTAGTAGTTTATGTTATTGATTTATTTTCTTTCGAAGGTTCGTTCATCAACAAAATTATTCAACTTTTAAAAGATGTTAACGTATTAGTAGTAGCTAATAAGCGTGATCTTCTTCCTAAAAAAGCATCAGATAGTGAATTAAAGGAATATGTCTCACATAGATTACGTTTAGCCCACTTTAATGTTGTCGATGTTGTGATTACTTCAACAAATAATGGTGGATATAACATCGATAAAATGTATGAATCTTTTAAAAAATATGCAGTTAATAAAAATATTTACGTTGTTGGCGCAAGCGTAAGTGGCAAAAGTACTTTAATTAGTGAATTATTGAAAAAATATTCAAATCAAACCAACAAATTAATTGTTACACATACATTTGAAGGAACGAATTTAAGAGGTTTAATGATTCCGATTATAGGAAATCATTATATTTACGAAACTCCAGGAACATCTATTGATAACTCATTGATTTCTAAAGTTGAAAGAAGTGTTATTAATAGCATTATGCCTAAAAAAGAGGTTGCAGCACGTAAATTTGTATTAGGTAAGGACTCAATGGTTGTATTCGGATCAATTTGCGGAATTGAATTACTTTCAAATGAAAAAACTGTCATACAAGCATACGCTTCTGACAAAGTTGATGTTAAATTGCATAAAGGTAATTCTTATAAATTTATGCAAAATTTATTAAAGAAGAAAACAATTAAGCCTTCTAGTGATAATTTTAACGATTTAAAAGATTATGATATCTATGAATTGGATATTAATGAAGAAGGAAAGAGAGACTTAGGAGTCTTAGGCTTAGGCTGGATTAACTTCGAAGGAAAGAAACAAAAATTTAGAATTTATATACCGAAAGGAGTATACGTGTATACAACACGTAGCAAAGTAAAATATGTTAACAAATAGTCAAAAAACATTGCTCAAAAAATTTGCTCATCAAAATGAGATTGTAAAAATAAACATTGGAAAAGAGACAGTTGATAATGCAACCATCCAAAACATTAACAATTGTTTCAATACACACGAATTAGTAAAAATTGCTTTTTTAAAAAGTTGTTTGGATCAAAAGTCTAAGCAAGAAGTTATCTTAGATTTAATGAGCAAAATGAAAGATTGCGAATTAGTTCAATCTATTGGAAACACAATCATTCTTTATAAGCAAAATACTAAATTACAAGATCATATCGTTTTGAAATAAATATGATTTTAGAAAAGTCACAAATAGAAAAATATTTTAATTTAAATAAATCAGGAGTATATGAACCTTCTGATTTATTTATTTTTAAATTAAAAAAGCACATTTTTAGTGAAAAAAGATTTAATCATTCACTAAGCGTTGGAAAACTTTGCTACGATGTCGCTCTATCGAATAATTTAGATAATCCTTTAGATTATTATTTTTTAGGATTAGTGCACGATATAGCAAAGGAACTTCCAAAAAATGTTGCGTTCGACATGATGGATAAATATTTTAAGCCATTTATCAATTTTCCTTTTCCAACATATCATGCATTTTTAGGTCAAATATTAGTTATTGAAGAGTTTTCGCTATGCAATAAAGATCTTCTAGACGCAATTAAATATCATTGCACAGGAAACTCTGGTTTAACATCATATGGGATGATTGTATATGCTTGCGATAAAATTGATCCTCTTCGTGATTATGATAGTTCAAATTTAATTTCAGCAATGAAAGAAGATTATATAAAAGGCTTCAAAAAAGTGCTTAAAGAAAATATCCTATTTTTAAAACAAGAATCAAGTTTAAAAAATAATAATTTTTATCTTAATAAATATACAGAAGCTTGTATAAAAGAGTATTTAATGTAATTTAAAGCACTTCGTATAATAATTATTATGTTAAATTAACTAAATACTATTCTGATTTATCTACTAATAATCTACTAAATTTATACTAATTTATTACTAAAATTATGCTTTTGCAATTTTTTTGTTTGAATAATCCTCTGCACAGCAATAATATGTGTTGTTTTCTCGTAGTGAATTTAAAATAGTTAATAATGCTTCTAGAATCATAAAATATTTAGATTTTTCAAGCATGCCAATACATTTTACATTCTTTAAATTCTTTTCTTTATTTAATTTAAATCTTGATTTAGATACATATCTTATGCCTTTTAAATAAGCAAATACTTTATTTTCAAATCCTAGGCAAGGAACGAAGCCAATATCCATTGAAAACTTATTTGCTGCTTCTTTTTCAGTTAGTAACCTACAAACAAGTACTTTATTATCATACTTATAACTTGTTTCCATAATTACACAGTATCCATGTTCTTCTTCTTTTGAAAAAGGATTTACTCCTACTACATATTCATACACCTCGCCTCTTTCAAACGCTCTTGAATCCATATTAAACAATAGTTTTGAATCACGAGTAAATTCACTACTTCCCCATTCAAATTCTCTTTCTAGCTCTTCGTTTTTTACCGATTTAACGAAGTAAACGTTATTTTTATTTTCTTCCATAAAATTCCCTTTCATATAAGTACGACGTAGAGAATTTTATTTTTTTAAAAAAATTAATCTATTTTTTAAAAAACTTTTTAATAAGTGAAATTAGGACATCTATAAAAAGGAAAATTAATGCTGCTAAGATTGTTGTTGCAATTAAATAATCATATTTAGCATCAAGCCTATATACATAAATCAATCTTCCTATTCCCCATAAATTATCTGTAGACATTAAAATTTCACTAACAATAGATACTTTTACACCCAAAGATAGTGAATTTGCGAGTCCTAGAGCAACATATGGAGATGTTTGTGGAAGTAATACCTTAAATACACATTTTAACTTAAAGTAGCCTTCTAATCGTAAACTCATTTTAATAAATGGATCTACTTCTATTATTCCTTTTAGCATCGACTCATAAATAATAGGGAAAACAACAATAAAAGTAATAATGAGCGAACCTACGTTAGGGCTCTTTAAGAAGAAAACTAAAATCAAAAATACAATACACGGAGTAGGAATAAGTTTTATGAAGCCTATGATTGGCTTTAAATAATGCCTTAATCCTTCAAATAAGCCTGATAGGAGGCCTAAAACAGTTCCAATTATAAAAGATATAATAATAGCAAAAATCGTTCTTAAAAGAGTCTCTCTAAAGGCTAGATAGACTTCTTTCATTGATAATAAATCAAAACACGCTAAAAAAATTCTTCCAAGCCCAGGTACAATTTCTTGATTATTATAAATAATTGCAAAAAATTCCCAAATTAAAAGCAAAGATACAACACCTAGTATTTCAAAAATTTGTTTTTTAAATCTAAGAAAAGTATTCTTTGCTTTGCTCATATCATTATTTTAATAAAGAATTAAATTTTTTTATATCTTCAGTATTAAAAGAAACACTATTTGGCACAACACCAAAACCATTTTTCTTGCTATTTTCACCTTGAACTTTACTAAGCAATTCAAGAGTAAATCCAAAAGTGTTTGTAAAACTTTGGCTTGTGTATTTGCTAGAAAAGCATTTTAATGTTGAATCAAAGTTATTAAATAAATTATCAATTGATGTTTTATAAGTATTCATGACACTTTTATACGATGAATTATTTTTTTCTTTAAAATCCTTATTAACAAAAAGGGCAGCTTGGCAAATATAATGTTTATCCCATTTACCATTGTATTTTGTATAAAACTTTTCTTGCAAATTAATAATTGTATAGTTTAACTTTTTTTTAGCAAATGCATTAGTTAATTTAGATAGTGCAGGCTCTGCAACAACAGCCCAATCAATAATTTTTCCTGAAACTTTATAGTTATTATCTATAGTCGAAAGTACAGTAGCTAAATCTGCTATTGAATTTGCATTATAATCAAATTTAGCTTTAGTGTCATAAATACTTTTAAAAAGCATTCCTGGTGTTGATGCTTCCATAAAGCCATAAACAGTGTCATCTTTTTGAACTTCCTCATTGTTTTTATTAAAACCAACTAAATAAAAATTACCACCGGTTAGCATTTTCGCAAATTCATATTTAGCATTTTCACCTTGATTATCAAGAATCTTTTGTGCTTTTGTAGAATCAAAAACTATAAAAGGATATTCACCTTTTGAAAATTCAGCAGGTATTACAGTTGGATCTGACACTACATCAGCTAAATTGTTTTCGATAAAGCTATATGAAGGTAATGTAGGTGCTCCAGAAGGCAATAAAATTTTAACCTTTGCTTCTTCTTGTTTGCTTATTGTTTGACAAGATGTAGAAAAAACTGTCGAAAAAACAAACGCGCTTAAAAAAAGCTTTTTTACTAAAACTGACTTTATCATATTTTATTTTAAGATTTCTTCAATTGGTTTTCCAATCATTCCAGCTTTGCTTTTTAAGCCAAAGTTTTCTAAGATTGTTGCACCAATATCGGCAAAGGAATCTCTATCTCCTAAATATCTACCATCATTTATTGATTTAGAATAAACAATTAGAGGCACTTTTTCTCTTGTATGGTCAGTTCCAGCCCAAGTAGGATCATTCCCATGGTCAGCCGTTACCATTACTAAATCATCGTTTCTCAAATTATTTACAAATTCTTTAAATTGTTTATCAAAATCTTCAATTGCCTTGCCATAGCCAATAGTGTTTCTTCTATGGCCAAATTCGCTATCAAATTCTACTAAGTTAACAAAGCAAAGACCTTCTTTGAATTCATCATGTTTTGCAATTTCAATAGTTTTATTCATTCCATCTTCATTTGATGAAGTATGAACAGTTTCTGTAACGCCTACACCATTAAAGATATCATTAATTTTGCCAACGCAGCTAACTTGAAAACCGTTTTCTTTTAAAATATCCATTGCAGTTGTTCCGCTTGGCGATACTGCGTAATCATGTCTATTTGAAGTTCTCTTAAATGAATCTTTATCTTCTCCGATATATGGACGTGCAATTACTCTTCCAACAAACCATTCAGGTCTCATACAAAGTTTTCTTGCAATTTCACAGCATCTATAAAGTTCTTTTAATCCAAGATATTTCTCGTGTCCACAAATTTGTAAAACAGAGTCACTACTTGTATAAACAATTAAACTATTTGTTTTAATTTGCTCTTCACCTAATTCTTTTAAAATTTCAGTTCCACTAGCTGCTTTGTTTCCGATGATTTTATAACCAGTTTCTTTTTCAAGCTCATCAATTAATTCTTTAGGGAATCCTGTATCAGTAAACGTTTGGAAAGGTTTAGTAGTTAAAACTCCCATCATTTCCCAATGGCCAGTCATTGTATCTTTACCATTGCTGGATTCGTTTAATTTAATAGAAAAACTATTTTTATGCTCTGAAACAGGTTCAACACCTTTAATTTCATCTAAATCGCCCATTCCCATAGATTTTAATGTAGGTGCATCTATTCCGTTAGGCATATTTTCAGAAATGTGTTTCCATGTATTAGCTCCAACATCGCTCACATTCCCAACTTGATGGAATTTGTCTGCATCTTTTGCATGTCCAATTCCTGCGCTATCCATTACAATAACGAATATTCTTTTAAATTTTCTCATAACATATTTCCTTTATAACATAATGATTATAAATCATTTTCATCCCAAAACAAATCATATACGCTTGTTATTTTTTCGTTCGTGACATGTGTATATATTTGTGTTGTTTCTAGATTTGCATGACCTAATAGTTCCTGAACAACTCTAATACTTGCATCGTGATTTAACAAATGTGTTGCAAATGAATGCCTTAGTGTATGAGGAGACACATTTTTATGTATATTTGTTAATTTTAAATACTCTTGTATTTTTATAAATAAATACTGCCTAGTAAATTTCCTTCCTCTAAAATTAAGAAAAACATAATCTTTATCAATAACTTTGTTCACATTTCTAACATTCTTAATATAGTTTAGAACTATTTCTATCGCTTCATCACTAATAGGAATCAGCCTTTCTTTCAATCCTTTGCCAAGAACACTAATAGTTTTCTCACTAAACTTCAAATCACTCATCTTTAGATTAACTAATTCACTAATTCTGATTCCACAATAATAAAGCACTGAAAGCATTGCTTTATCTCTTATTCCAACATCTGTATTTACATCTGGAGCGCACAAAAGTTCTTGTACCTCATTGTCAGTTAAAAATTCTGGAAGCTTTTTATCGACCTTAGGAATAGATATTTTCTGCTTTATTGAGCTATCAACATAGCCTTCACATTTAAGAAAATTATAAAAACTATTCAATGTTACTATGCGTCGCCTTATAGATGTGCTTTTTAAATTGTTTTTGGCTTGATAAATCTGAAAATCGATAATATCCGTGCCTTTTAAATCATTAACATCATTGACATCTATAAAGTTAGCAAATAGTCTCAAGTCTTCTTTATAATCAAGTATACTTATTTGAGTTAATCCTTTTTCAACACTACAAAATTGTAGAAAAAGATTAATAGCATCATTTATTTCCATATTTTTTATCCTTTAAATCACTCAGCCTAATGAAAATATCTTTATTAGCTTCTCTATTTAAACGATTTATTAAAAGGCCCACTTTATTATCGCTTTCATGCTTTTCATAATTATCAAAAGTCATTTGTATGCTTACATTATGCTTAGATTTTAAATTCTTAAGTGTACAGCCAATTAGTCTAATTTCTTCACCTTTATATGAATCATCAAACACTTTTAATGCTACCTTTTTAATTAAATTTACGTCATCAGTATATTCACCAAGTGTTTTGCAGATCGTTGATTGGCGGAAATTGGTGTCGTAGTTAGCACTTTTATACGTTATTTGTACTGTCTTTGTTAGCATGTCTTTCTTTTTGAAGTCAAAAAGCAAATTATCAATAATATTTTCGAAAAATTGTTTTATTACAATCTTGTCATTTGTATCATAATTCATTGTTCTAGTCATGCCTAAAGACTTAGGATCATCAAAATTTGTGTGCACTATATTAGAACTTCTACCTTCTAGTTGTGAAATAATGTCAAATTTAAAATCTCCAAAGAATGTATTTAGTTTTTCATCATTATTTTTTAGTCCAAAATAAAGATCTCCAATCGTTTTATATCCAGCTCTTTCAAGTTTAGGATATGTTTTTTTGCCTATACCAAAAAATGAGGATATAGGTAAAGGAAAGATAATGTTTTCAATATCTTTATTTCGAATAACTGTTATTCCCATCGGTTTTTTAATATCAGAACCCATTTTTGCTAAAAATTTAGTCGTTGCTACCCCAATAGAGCAATAAAGACCTGTAGTTTGAGCTAAATCTTCTTGAAAATTGGTAAGCCACCCAACAACATCGGAAATTCTTTTCTTTTTTACAACATCAGTAACATCACAAAAGCATTCATCAATAGACATTTGTTCAACTTTATTTGTTAAGCTATTAACTTTATGAAAAAATTCTTTAGACATCAATTCATAAAATTTAAAATCGCACTCTTTTACAATTAATTCTTTACTTAGCATTTTAGCTTGGAACATCGGCATTCCTGAATGAATACCGTATTTCCTTGCTTCATAAGAGCATGTTGAAACAATACCTCGTCTACCATCTCCACCTACAGCAACGGGCTTACCTACGAGTGAATTATCTTTCAATTCTTCACATCTAACAAAAAATTTATTTAGATCAATATGAAGTATTATTTTCGCCATATACTTAATAAGTACTATTTTAATACTAATTATATACTAATTATCTACTAATTTTAGTTATTATCGATTTTATTAATTTTTTCTTTAGCCTTATTAATTTCATCTTCGAGTTCAGAAATCAACTTTTGACCTTCTTCATATAATTTAAGATTTTCTTCAAGTGAACTATTACTATCGCTCATTGTGCGAACAATTTCATCGAGTCTCATCATTTTTTCTTCAAATGTTTTTGGTTCTACTTTACTCATTTTTAATCTCCTTAACTTGTGCTTTAATGGTTTTGTTTAAAGTTCTTATATTTACGATATTTTCTTCTTTTATCATGTCTTCGTTTATAGGTTTCATATTAACATCAAGCAAAATTGAATATCCCTTTTTCAAAATGCTATATGGATTTAAATTGCCTAGATTATTTTTATAGGAAGAAACTTTTTCTGAATAAATATCAATTTTAGAATTAATAAATGAATTAAAAATTTTTGAGTAATGCTTAAGCCTCTCATCTACAACACCAAATATATTTTCAATATTCTTAAAATATTTTGATGTTTTATATACTTTAATTCTTACCTCTTCTTGATTAATTCGAGATCTAATTAGTGTTTTAGCATAACAATCAATTTGATGCAAATCAGTTAAAATCTCATCAATAGACGGCACAGCAATTTCACATGCGCCCGTAGGTGTTGAAACATATTTATCTGCAGCTAAATCTACAAACGTTTGATTAATCTCGTGACCGATTGCAGAAATTATAGGGATTTCACATTCATATACTTCTTTTACTAGTTTTTCATCATCAAATGCAGATAAATCTTCAACAGATCCGCCACCACGACCAATAATTATTAAGTCAGGTTTAATAGTTGATGCTTTTTTAATACATTCAATTAAATTTTTTGGAGCATTCTCACCTTGAACAATTGCATCGTAATGAATAATTTTGACTAAAGGAAATCTTCTTAATAAATTATATTCAAAGTCCATGGCTGCAGCACTATTTTTTCCAGTAATAACTGCAATTGTATTAGGATATCTAGGAAGACTTTTTTTATGTTCTGAATTGAAGTAGCCTTCTGAAAAAAGTTTATTCTTTAATTGTTCTCTTTTAAGAAGCTGCTCTCCTTTACCAAAAAGCATTATTTTTTTACATATAAGTTGGTAAGTTCCATTCACGGGATACGAAGAAATATTGCCAACAGCAATAACCTCATCTCCATTTTTAGGAATAAAATCAATACCAAAAGAATCAAACTTAAATAATACAGTTGAAATTGATGACTTTTCATCTTTTAAAGCAAAATAAAAGTGCCCACTTTTGTTTGCACCTTTAAAATTTGATATTTCGCCTTTTATAGCAATATTTTTTAATGTTATTGTGTTATCAAATAATACTTTGATATATTCGTTGACTTGACTTACTTTATAAAACGTTAGTTCTTGTTTCATTTAAGCAATTTTCCAATACGGCGTTAACAAATTTGTAATCTTTTTCTCCGCCATCGCCATAACGTTTAGCTAATTTAACAGCATTGTTGATAATTACAGCTTTGTCAATTTTTTCATCAATTAAATAATATTCACATACAGCAAGTATAAGAATTGATTGAATTGTGCTATTTAATCTACGAAATTCCCAATTTCTTAAGAATTTTTGAACATATGCTATAATTTTAGATTCATTTTTTAAAGCTTTAAGCAATACTTCTTTAAGATAAACATCACATTCTTCGTATGGAAGATTGCATATGCTGGATAATGTTTCTTCAAAATTAATTGCTACATTAGACTCTTGAAGAAGCAAAAAAGAATACATTGCTTGTACTGCAAGTTCTTGAAGTTTATTACGTGAAATTTCTACTTCCATAAATTACAAAGATAAGTCCCTTTCACTAACTTTAACATTTATTTGAGCAGGAATGCCATCACAAATTAAAAGCAAATTATTTGATACATTTTCTTCAATTTTATCTTTAATTGTTTGTAAATTAATACCCTTTTTAACTGTTACACTAATTTTATAGAAAATTGTGTTGTTTTTTATAGAAACAGCTACTTGCTCATTTAAATTCTTTTTATTAATTTCTCTAATTTTGCTTATAGCTTTAATACCAGCAAATTTAAAAACATTTGCTGATATTCCAAGCTTTCCGCCATTAGACCCATAATTTTCTAATAATACATATTTATTCATATAATTGACCTATAGTTTAGAGATGGCTCTTAACAATGCTAGTAATATTTTCAGTTGTAAATCCAAATTCATTTACAACATCTTTAGCGTTGCCGCTTAAGCCGAATTCATTTACACCGATAACGTATTTTGCATATTTATGTAAACCAAAAGTTGTACCCATTTCGATGAACATTCTGTTATTATAATCATTACCTAATATAGAATTTTTATAATCTGTATCTTGTAAGTCAAATAATCTTGTACAAAGCATTGAAACAACTCTAATGCTATATCCTTCTTCTTCTAATACTTCTTTTACACCCATAGCAAGAGAAACTTCTGAGCCAGTTGCTACTAATGTAAAATCAATTCTCTTTTTGCTTTCTTTTCCAACGACATAAGCACCTTTTTTGGAAAGTTCATATGTATCAGAATTGTCTAATAAAGGCAAATCTTGTCTTGATAAGATAATTGCACTAGGAGTTTCTTTACTTTCAAGAGCGATTTTATAAGCAGCAAATGTTTCTCTAGCATCAGCTGGTCTAAAAACATTCACGTTAGGAATACATCTAAGCATAGCCATTTGTTCAATTGGTTGATGTGTAGGTCCATCTTCACCAACTTGTAATGAGTCATGGCTGAATAGATAAATTGCAGGTAATTTTTCAAGAGCACTCATTCTTATTGCAGCTTTGCAGTAATCAGCAAAAACTAAGAAGCAGCCAGCATAAGTTCTTAAGCCACCTTCAAGAAGCATACCATTACAAGCACTTTGCATAAAGAATTCACGAATACCAAAATTTATATTTGTGCCGCTTCTATCTTTATAGCTCCATGTTTTACCATTTTTGATAGCAGTTTTAACGCTTCCTGCAACATCAGCTGATCCACCAACGAAATTTGGCAATAAGTTATGGAAATAATTTAAAATTTCACCACTAGAATTACGTGTTGAATTATTTTTCAAGCATTCTTGAGGAATTTTCGCATTTTTAACGATATCGTCAACATCATTAACACTAAATTTTAAAATTTGGGAATATAAAATAGGATTTTTCTTTTGTAATGTAGAAATATTACTTGAATATTCTTCATAAGCGTTTAATCCACGTTCTGCAAATGTTGATTTGAAATTATCATAAACTTCTTGAGGAATTTCAAAAGGTGGATAGTTATATCCAAAGAATTCCTTTGTTTTCTTGCCGTCTTCTTCGCCTAATGGAGCACCATGAACTTTACATGTTCCTTGATTTTTAGAACCAAAGCCAATAATTGTTTTAAATACAACTAAAGTTGGTGCATCTTTGCTCTTTTTAGCTAAAGCGATTGCTTTTTTAATCTTTTTATAGTCATTTCCTTTTTTACAATAAACAACATTCCACTTTGCAGCTAAAAATCTATTGATAACATCATCATCGCTTGATTGTCCTAATGGTCCATCAAGTGTAACATCATTTTTATCATATAAAAGGATAAGCTTATTTAATCTATTTAGTCCAGCAAATGAAATAGCTTCTTGAGAAATGCCTTCTTCTAAGCAGCCATCACCACAAAGGCAGTAAGTATAGTGATTATAAACATTTTTTCCGTACATTGATTGAAGTTTAGTTTCTGCCATAGCCATACCAACAGCTTGAGCAATACCTTGTCCTAAAGGTCCACTTCCAGCATCAATTCCATCTGTTACACCATATTCAGGATGGCCTGGAGTTTTACTGTGAAGTTGTCTAAATTCCTTAAGGTCTTCAATTGAAATCTTGTAGCCACATAAATGAAGTATTGTATAGTAAAGCATACTTCCATGCCCACAACTCATAACAAATCTATCACGGTTAATCCATTTAGATTGATATGGATTTGCAACTAAAAAATCTTTAAATAAAGCATAAACAATTGGAGTAGCACTAAGACACATACCTGGATGGCCACTTTTAGCCTTATTAATTCCATCGATGCATGTTGCACGTATTGCCGCGATACTTAACTCGTCAATATTTTTGATTGTGTTATTTTTACTCATTTACTTTTCCTCCTTGTTTACACTTATTCCCAAAATTTTAAGTTGTTTATCATCAATTGGATAAGGAGCGTTTGTAACAGGATCAACAGCTGCAAGGTTCTTAGGGAATGCGATAACATCACGAATATTATCAGTTCCACTTAAAATCATAGAAACTCTATCAAGTCCTAATGCAAATCCGCCATGTGGAGGTGTTCCGAATTTTAATGAATCAACAAAGAATCCGAATTTTTTAGTAATTTCTTCTTCAGAAAGTCCTAAAACTTTAAAAATTCTTTCTTGAACATTTTGATCGTAGATTCTTAATGATCCACCACCTGCTTCATATCCATTAATAACTATATCATATGCGTAGCTATAAACCTCATAAGGTTTTGTCTCTAATTTATCTAAATCTTCATCACAAGGTCTTGTGAATGGGTGATGACAAGCTACAATTTCACCAGTTTCTTCGCTTTTTTCAAATAATGGGAAATGAACGACCCATAATAAATCATAAGTATTTGGTTTAATTAATCCGAGTTCTTTAGCTAATGCACTTCTTAAAGCACCCAATCCAAAATTTACATCTTTAAGAACGTTTCCTGTTGCTAAAATTAAAGCATCACCTTCTTTTAATTCCATTGCACCAATTAATTTATTTTGAATTTCTTCACTTAAAAATTTAACAATAGATCCTTCAAGAGTACCATTTTCAAATTTAATATAAGCGAATTGTTTCATATTAAATTTAGGAGCAATTAAATTGAGACTGTCTTGTTTCTTTCTAGAAAGTACTTTTGCATAATTATCAACTTTAATTCCCTTAACGTATAAATTATCTTGATAAAGTTTAAATTCAGACTTAGAAAGAATTTCTTTTAAATCAACTAAATACATTGAAAATCTTGTATCAGGTTTATCAGAACCATATTTATTTACTGCTTCACGATAATCCATTCTTCTAAGAGGCAATTTAACATCATAGTTAATTACTTTCTTAAAAATATTTGAAACCAAGCGTTCACCTAAAGTTAAAATCTCATCTTGATTTAAAAAACTTGTCTCAACATCAATTTGTGTAAAATCAGGTTGTCTATCAGCACGTAAATCTTCATCTCTAAAACATCTAGCAACTTGATAATATCTTTCAAATCCAGCAACCATTAACATTTGCTTAAAAAGTTGTGGGGATTGAGGCAATGCATAAAAACTTCCATGGTGCACTCTGCTTGGAACAAGATAGTCTCTAGCTCCTTCAGGTGTAGATGGTGATAAATAAGGTGTTTCGATTTCTATAAAATCATTTGCATCTAAATATTCATGAACCGCTTTTACAATGTTTGCTCTAATTTGGAATCTTTTTTGCATGCAGTTTCTTCTTAAATCGAGGTATCTATATTTAAGACGAATATCTTCATTAGCATCCGTAACTTCTTGTGTAGAAATAGGAGGTTGTTTTGCTGTATTAATTACTTTAATTTCACTTGCAACAATTTCAATCTCACCAGTAGGTAAATTAGGATTAGGATTATCCTTTTTAGTTACAATGCCTTTAACTTCAAGAACATATTCATTTCTGATTTCAGGAATTTCAATTTCATCTGTTTTTGCACAAATTTGAATGTAACCTTCTCTATCTCTTAAATCAATAAATAATAAACTTCCAAGATTTCTCTTTTTTGAAACCCAGCCTAATACGCTTACTTCTCTACCAACATCTTTAAGTCTAAAATTTCCACAATAATCAGTTCTTGTAAACTTTTCTTCCATAGCTTCCATTGACATATTTAATTTCCTACTCTTTCTTATTCATGTGAGCATTCACCACAATCACAGTGGTCATGATGATGTTCGTATTCTCCTTCACCATATTCATAGTCTAATTTATCGATAAGTTTATCTTTTTCAACAGTAAATTGTTCTTTTGTTTTCATGTCTTTTAAAGTATAAACTCCAGTCTCAAGTTCTTGATCGCCAATAATAAGTGCATAATTTGCTTTTCTTCTTTCGGCTTTTTTAAACATCTGTCCAAACCCTTTATTTTCTAAGCAAATTTCACAACTGTATCCAGACATTCTTATTTCGTTTGCGATTAATAGCGAAGCATCAACTGCTTTTTCGCCCATTGGCATGAGATACACATCAAGTGAATCATCCAAATCAGCAAATAAATTATCATCATTCATAACGCTGGCCAATCTTTCAATTCCCATAGCAAATCCGCAGCCTTCGACTTGAGGACCGCCAATCTCTTTAACTAGATTTGAATAGTGACCACCAGCTCCAATTGCGCCATAATTTTTTCCTAAAGATGACGTGTAATGAAATTCAAAGACAACTCCACTATAATAATCAAGTCCTCTAACAAGTGAATCATCAACTTCATAAGGAATTCCTAAATCATCAAGATTCTTTTTTACTATTTCAAAACAGTTTTTTGCAGATTCAGTTAAATAATCACTAATTTTTGGAGCATTCTTAACGATTTCAATATCATGAGGTACTTTACAATCGAGAATTCTTAAGATATTTAATTCAAATCTCTCCTTGCAATCCTCACACATTTCATCTAAATATTTTGAAAAATATTCTTTTAAAGCTTCTCTATATTTTGCTCGGCTTTCATCATCTCCAAGCGTATTGATTTTTAAAGTAACATTTTCGAAGCCCAACATCATTAATGCATTATAACCCATCGAAATTATTTCGGAATCTCTTTCTGGTTTAATTACACCAACGCATTCAACGCCAAATTGATTAAATTGACGATATCTTCCTTGTTGTGGTCGTTCGTATCTAAAATTAGGGCCTACATAATATCCTTTAACAGGGTAGTCTTCCATAGCAAACAATTTATTATTTACCATAGATCTAATAGTTCCTGCAGTTACTTCAGGCCTTAATGTAATGCTTCTTCCTCCTTTATCAAGGAATGTATACATTTCTTTTCTAACGATGTCACTACTATCACCTACACTTCGTAAGAATAACTCACTAGTTTCTAAAATAGGTGTTCTAAACTCTTTGTAGTTATATAACTCAGCAACTTTTGTCAATACTGTTTCGATATATGAATATTTTCTTGCTTCATCAATTATTACATCGTGTGTTCCTTTTACTAAATTAAACATAATTACCTCGTTTTCCTAATAATTATAAATAATTATTAATTACATATGCAAGTTTTATCCAAGTTTTGTTATTGAAACTTAATGAATGATTCTTTTAACAGAATAAACATCCTTCATGCTTCTTAAAATATCACTAATTTTCATAAATGCTTCATTGTTAGCGACATAAATTTGAGCATAAACATCAACATTGCTAGTATCTGGTCTAGTTTTTGCTGAAATTTCAGTGCATTTGATTTTATTAGAGCTAAAAGCATTCAAAACATCGACGACAAGATTATTTCTATCATTACATTCAATAACAATATCCACTGGATACGATTTACTTGAATCCAAATTCTCTTTCCAATGAACTTCTATTAAACGTTGTTTTAAATTTGCCACGTTTGGACAATCAACTTTATGAACAGTAATACCATTTCCTTTAGTTACATATCCAACTATTTCATCCCCCGGTATTGGAGTGCAACAATTTCCTAAAGTAATTTTAAATCCTGTTTGATTATCAACAGTAACAGGGCATTTATCATCATCAAAATTCTCTTTTTTAAATAGCTTTGCATCGTTAGTTTTTTTCTTAATTCCTAAGAATTCACAAATCTGAGCAGGGTTAGGGTTGTGAGAGTAAATTTGAATAAAAAGGTCATCAATAGTAGATACTTGGTAGTTTTTTAGTACTTTTTCAGTACTTAGCAATTCAATCATTTTCTCTTCATTGATATCTCTATCTCTGAAAAATTCAAGACAAGTTTGTTTGCCTTGTTTGATTTTATCATCTCTTAAGAAGTCTTCGTTCTTTTTTGCTAAAAACTTTTTAATATGAAATTTTGCACTATTAGTTTTAACAATATTTAACCAGCTTTCATTTGGTCCTGGCGAAGTTTTGGATGTTTTAATTTCAACAACATCTCCTGTTTTTAATTGTGTATTTAATGGTACGAGATTACTATTAACCATTGCACCAACTGTTGTATCACCAACTTTAGTATGAATCTTATAAGCTAAATCAAGAGGAGTTGATCCTTTAGGCAAATCAATAACTTTTCCTTTAGGCGTAAAAACATAAACGTTAGCTTCAAAAATATCTTTACTAAGTGATTGCATGCATTCAGTTGCACTCTCATCTTTTAAATCTTTATTAATACTTATAAAGTCTCTAAACCAATGCAACTTTTCTTCGATTTCATGTTGTTCATCGTTAGGATTATAGTGTGCGCCTTCTTTATATCTCCAATGTGCAGCAACACCAGTCTCTGCGACTTCATCCATTTCTTTTGTTCGTATTTGCACCTCGAATACATTACCATCTCCAGCAATAATTGATGTATGTAAGGATTGATACATATTAGGCTTAGGCATTGCTATATAATCCTTAAATCTGCCAGGAATTGGTTTAAATGAAGCGTGTATTAAGCCTAAGATTTCATAGCAATTAATTTCTGTCTCAGTAATGATTCTAATTGCTAAGAAATCATAAATTTCTTCAAAAGTATGACCTTTCACATACATCTTCTTATAAATTGAATAGATTGACTTAATTCTTGATTCGATTTCAAATTGAATCTTATGTTCAATCAAAATATCAGCAATTTTTTTCTTTAATATATTTAATGCTTTTTGCCTATTTTTCACCTTTTCATCAAGCATTATAGAAATTTGATGATACTCTTGAGGCTTTTCAACTTCAAGCGAAAGGTCTTCAAGTTCGCTTTCTACACGGTAGATACCTAATCTATGAGCAATTGGAGCAAAAACTTCGAGTGTTTCTTTTGCTAAAGCGTGTTGTCTTTCTGGCTTTAAAGCTTTAATTGTTCTCATGTTATGTAATCTATCAGCCAATTTGATAATAATAACGCGAACATCTTTAGCCATACCTAAGAAAATTTTTCTATGATCTTCAGCAACAAATTCTTCTTCTGTTCTTCTCGAAAGCTTCATACGTTGAATTTTAGTAAGTGAGTCAACAATTCTAGCGCAATCTGAACCAAACATATTCTTTATATCATCAATTGTAGTATCGGTATCTTCAACTACATCATGTAAAAAAGCCGCCGCAATCGTTACAGGACCACTTTGAAGTGTTGCACAAATATATGCAACTTCAATTAAGTGTTGTAAATATGGTTCACCACTTTTTCTAAAAATTCCAGCATGTTTCATTTTTACGAAGTTGTATGCTTTTTCTATTAATTTTCGATCGTTTTCATCGTGAATATACGCAAAAAAAACTTCTTGAACATCTTCAAAAGTATGCATTGGATAGCCACCATTTTGTAAAATCTTAACAGGTTGTTCAGAAGAAGATTCTACTTCATTATCTTTTTTTTCTTCTATTTCTTGAACTTTTTTAACTTCTTCCATGATCAATCCTCCTTATAGGCTTCGGCTTCAGTAACAATTAATTGAACAGAATTATTGTTATTAAAACTATTAACATTTAAATATCCATAAAAATTAAGATATTTATTATTTAGTATACTTTTATCAAAATTAAAATACACAATCGATGTATTAAAAGTTAATCTTAAAATAATGTGTTTATTATCTTTTGAAAATGTTAAAGTGTCAGTTGGAATTTTTTTAATTTCAAATAAAGGCTTTTCATTTCCTTCGCCAAAAGGACCGAATGTACGATAGATATCGTAATTTTCTAATGTTAATTCGCTTGAATCAATAACAATAGATTTTAAATTCTTTTTTAATATAGGCAATTCTTTTGCCATCTCGTTAATTCGTTTCTCAAACTCGTTTAAATTGCTAATTTTTAAAGAAAAACCTCCAGCACAGCAATGCCCACCATAATTTTCGAGTATATCAGAACACTCTTGAAGAGCTTCAGCTATATTGAAGTTTTCATAGGATCTTGCACTCCCTTTAATCATTGAAGGATTATCTTTTACCTTTGTATAAACAAACGTTGGCTTTTTAAATTTAGTTAAAACACTATTTGCAATGAGTCCACTTATGCCTTCATTATTTTCATTTTCAAAGAAAATAGCATTATTAGATGAAACAATATTTTCATCAGAACTATTCTTTATTATCTCTTTTCTATATTCGTTCGTATTATTAATCCATTTTAGAATCGAGAGCTTATGCTCATCATTTCTTCTAATAAAATATCTAACAATATTAAATCTCAAAGTATCATTGCATATTCTTCCAATAGAGTTTATCTTAGGAATTGCTTTTAAATACAGATCATCTTCTGTAATTAATCCACTTTTATTGTCTAGTAATAATAAAATTTCATTAAATTTATATTGATTAATAGCCTCTAATCCCTTTCTTGCTAAAATTTTATTATACGAAACCAAAGGCATTACATCGCTAAAGGTTGATAAAGTTGCTAATGCAAGAAAATAAGGATCAATCTTTTTTAAATATATAATTGAAAAAAAGAAACAAACTTCACCAGCACTGATATTATAGTCACCAATATTATCAACTTCAGGATGCATTATGAATTCAGTTTTTGGCAATGTTTTTAAAATTTTATGGTGATCTAAAATCACGCATTGAATGCCTAATGATTTTGCGTATTCAACTTCATCAATAAGAGAAATTCCGTTATCAACACAAATTATTGCTTCATAGCCAAGTTTATGAAACATATCTATATTTTTCTTATTAAGCCCATATCCATCACTTTCACGATTTGGAATATAAAAACCTGGTTTAAATTTATCAGTTGCTATAGTAAGAAATAAAATCGAAGTAGACATGATTCCATCGCAATCATAGTCTCCGTAAATGAGAATTTTTTTGCCTTCAAGAATGCATTTTTTAATAAAATCAGCTATTTTTTCTGCATTTTTAAAACTTGTGATATCAAGTTCATCAAAAATATCACTTTTTAATTTAGCTTCATATTCATTTGAAGAAATAGAGTAGTAATTTAATAATTTATTAAAAAAGTCCATATAGTTTAAAAAAGGGAAACACGTTCCCTTTTTATTAGTCGTTAATGCCTACAAAGATAGCTTCTTCAGGCTCTCCTGTATCGTCTTCTTTGCTATGTTTTTGTTTTCTTTCGTTAGAAGAGTTATTCCTTTCCTTATTTTTGATGCCATTAAGTAATTTTGTTATTGACATTTCGAATGGTAGGAATGTTCCTTTAACAAATATCGCTATTAATAATAACCCACAAAGCATGAATACAAGTGTATTTTTATCAAAAGATGTTGTAAAGAAACAACTAATAATCATAAACGCAACAAACATTAATGCTGATGTTACAAATACATAAGATAAGTTGTTTTCATATTCGTATCTTTCTTCTCTCGTATCAAGATTAGCTAAATCTTTTTTGTTATCTTTATAAAGATTTCTTTCATCTAAGAAGAAAATATCAAAGACTAAGTATGTAATTAATGAAATAAGCATTAAACCAAGTGTAACTTCGCTTGTGAATGGTCCTCTAATAAGTGAGAAGATGCCAACAACAACTGTTAAAATAGATGAACCAATTAATAAAGCAACTACTGACTTAGATAAACCAAATCTTAAGAGTAAATAAGCAAATATACATGCTACAGAAATTGCCATTGCAATTGCTACATACATATTATTACTATCATCTGCAACATTAATTGCATTGTTTAATGTAACTTGATAATCAGTTCCAACTGCTTTTTGAATGGTTGTTGTAATAACTTCTTCAAGGCTCTTTTGTTCGATTTGAGCATCATCGATTTTTAAATAGCCTTTGTCATTTTTATAGTCATAAACATTTCCAAGATCGATAATAAAGTAATATTCTCTATTAGTAATTGGGTTTGTGTCACCGCTTACATATTCATAGTAGAAATAATTAACTGAATTTGATTTGAAATATTTAGTTTTTTGTTCACTGTCTTTATAAATATTATCTAATGAATTGTTAATCTTAGCTGAATAAGTTTCTAAATCATAATCACTAGATGCATTCTTAACATTATACTTAACAGTAACCATAGTTGTATTTACAGTACTTGTTTGATTGTAAATATTGCCATTTATAACTTGGAATGTAGTAATTCCGCAAATACTAGCAAGTAATAATGCAGCGCCGATAATTGATGTAATTCTGTAACTTTTTTTACTTGCTTTTTTCTTAAATGATTCAAAATATTTAGGTTTTTCATCCATTGAAAGATTTGGAATCATTTTTGTATCAACACTTAATAATTTTAAATTATTGCCAACATAATTTGAGTTATATAAGAACCAAATTACTCCTCTAAAAATAATTCCGTTAAAAATTAAATTTAAAATCGAGCCAAATATTAAGATAGAACCGAATGATGCCGTATAAGCATTCGGAATTAAGTAACATGTAAGACCAATAATCGCACCAATAACAGAGAAATCTAAAACGTTAAAATTGCTCTTTCTACTTGCTTCTTGATAAGCTTTTTTAGTGTTTTTACCACTATAAAGTTCATTTTTAGCCTTTGTAAGCCAATACATAACTCCAATTAAAGTTAATGAAGCTACTGCAATTAATCCGATTATAGTGCCTAAGTTAAATTCATTTCCTAAAGCATTAAATAATGCAAGTGAAGATATAACATTTCCTAAAGTAACAACAGCACCAATAAATCCAGAAACGCCATAATTCACAAATATAAATAAGGAAACAATCACAATTGCAATAATAAATGAAATTAATAATGTTGAGATTTGAACTGATCCAGCACGTTTTAAATATTCTAAGAACGGATCAACAACGTTTGTCGAATTTGAAATTTGAGATTTATTAATAATATTAATATCATAATGTAATAAATATGATGAATTTAATTTATTACATAATAATGTAGCTTTTTTATATGCAAGTTTGCTGTCACTTTCTAAAGAGTTATAAATACTATTTGAAGTTTTGACATCTAAACTTGTTTCACCATTTGCAGCACCTAAATTGTAATATTGGAAATAAACATATTCGTAAGTTTTACTTTTTTGTTCATCTTCACTTAAGCTACTATCGTAATCCCAGAATAATTTACTTTGATCACTTGTATCCCAGTAAGTAAGTATGTAATTAGATAAATTAGCATCAGTAATGTTGCCGTTTTCTCCATCAAGCATAGTTTTAACATTAAAACCAGTAAGCCAGTTGTTTAAGACGAATAATGCTTTTTTTGGATCTACCTTTTTAGATTCCTCTTCTTCGCCCGTTGTTGTACCTTCGGCTTTCTTAACACCATTTAAAAATGAATTAGCACTGCTGCTTGAAGATGTTGACTCATTTAATTCTGTAATTTTTTCTTTAAATGTTTCAGGCTTACTAAGTTGTAAAACGACATAAGGATAATTGTTTCTATATTCAACTTTAGCTGAACCAGGTTTAAAGAAAGTATTGTCATCAAGTGAGCCATTGTTTCCTTCAAGATCAGTAACTTGATAGCCCATTTGGAATGAGCCTTCATATGTTCCTAAAGCAAGTGAATTTGAAAATGTTAAATAACTTACAACATCATCATAATCATTTGCATTATCCTTGAATGTTAATTGGAATGAATCATTGCCAATTGTTTCAAGCTTATATTCACTAATGTTTACAGTTGATAATTTTGATTTAACATTATTTAAAACATAATCCATTGCAGTTTCATCATCTGATTCAAATAGCTTTCCATTTTCTGTACCATTACTAAAATCGTTTGTAGTTCTCTTATTAGAAATCTTGAAAACATAATTTTTAGAAGATGAGTAATCACCATTGCCATTAATTCCCAAAATTGTAGGTACTACTCCAACAAGAGCAGCTCCTAGTAATGACACACATAGTGATATATAACCTGTAAATCTTTTCATATTAAACCTCAATGTTTATAAATAAATTTATAAATACTGTATAATTTTACTACTAATAGCAATAAAACAAAAGTAATTTATAACTATATAAACTCATAAAATGTATTTCTTTTTAAAGAGTTTCAATAAAATATGTTCTTTATGATTGGTAGTAATTTTTCAATATCTTTTTTTCATAAAATTCTTTACCTAATGATGTAATTATTCTTCCTCTAGTTGTTCTTTTAATAAAGCCAATTGACACCAAAAAAGGCTCAATGTTTTGCTTAATATTTATAACACTTTCGTTAGCGATTGTCGCAATAGATTCTAGACTTACGGGAGTATCTAAAAATGCGTTATAAAAAACACCTAATATTTTCACATCAAATTTTGTTAATCCATATTCCAAAACATTAATAAAATTAAAAAAATCTTCAATTAAAGAAATTGTAATATCCTTTTGCTTTTTATAAATGTAAAAATCTTTGAAACGTTTTAGATAATTATTTAATAAACGTGGATTACTTCTACATCTTATAACGAAAAATTCTAATTCTTCTTCACTTTTAAATTGAACATCAAGTTTTTTAGAGTTTATTCTTAAAATTTCTTTTAGTTCATTAATTGTGTATGGCTCAAAATAAAATCTATTAGTAAAACGTTCAAGTAATGGTGTTGAAATTAATCCATCAAGTGTTGTTGCTCCTATTAAAGTAAAATGTGGAATTTTAACACTTATAATTTTAGTCTTCTCATCACTTTTATAGGCTATGTGAAGCATAAAGTCGTCCATTACACTATATAAAATTTCTTCAATCTTTCTATCAAGACGATGAATTTCATCAATAAATAAAATTTCTCCCTCTTTCATTAACGCTATTATTTCAACTAAATCTTGAGGTGATTCTATCATTGGTGCATTAATCGTTTTAATTTTAGTATCAAATTCTTTAGCAATTACGAAACTTAAACTTGTTTTTCCAGTTCCACTAGGCCCAATGAACAGAGTGTGATCAAGAGTTTTTTTAGTTTCTTTAGCACTAAATATATATACTTTTAATTCTTGAACGATTTGATTTTGTCCAATAAATTCTTTGAACGAATCAGGTCTCAACTCATTAATTTTACTTAGATCCATCTTTAATCACCCTTATTGCTTCAACTAAAGCTTCACTATCATTTAGACCTTTTTTAATTCTTGATAAAGCAATTAAAACTTCTTTATTTTTATATCCAAGTTTTAAGAGAACATCACATACATTTTTATATTGTATTTCAATTATTTCATTATCAGTTCCTTTTTCTTTAAGCTCGTATATTAGTCTTTCAGCTTTATTGCCAATTCCACTAATACTCTTGAGACCTGCAACATCTTTATTTCTAATGAGATTAAATAGACTACTATAATCTACATTTCTTAATATCTGCATCGCTGTTTTTACGCCAATTCCGCTAATAGTTAAAAGCTTTCTAAAAGCATTTAGTTCCTCGACTGAATCAAATCCGTAAAGATAATATTCTTCATCTCTAAAAAAGTCATGAATAAAAAGATTATAAAGTTCTAGTTCTTTATAAGTGTCTGATTTTGTAACATAAATTTTAAAACATATAGCATCTAAGACCTCTAAATTTATAGAGTCTTTATCATGCGATACGACTTTTCCTTTTAAACAATAAAACAAATTATTCTTTTATGAATGATTTATTCGTAATAATCAAACTCGAAGTCACAGAGTTTTACAGTATCCCCGTCTTTAGCTCCCATATCGTGAAGTTTCTTATCAACACCAATTTTATTTAAATATTGAATAAGTTTCATCATACCTTCATCAGTAGAAATATTAATTAAGTTGTAAGTTCTTGTTACACGATCGCCAACAATTTCATAAATATGTTCCGATTTTTTAACAATATCAAAGATACTCTCAGTATCATCGAGATTATAAATTTCTTCGGCTTCTTCGCTATCGTACACAGGGAATTGAGGTGCATCTTTAAGCATTTCTGCACATTTATATAAAACTGTATTAAGGTTATCTTCAGTAATACAAGAAATAGGTATAGCTTTAATTCCAGATTTCTTTTCAAATTCTTTCAATCTATCTTCGGAACCTTCTTCATCCATTTTACTTGCAACAACAATTTGAGGTCTATCAAGTAAATGCATTCCGTATTCTTTAAGTTCATTTTGTATATCTAAATAATCTTGATATGCATCTCTTGTTCCACTCATATCAATCATATGAACTAAAACACGGCATCTTTCGATATGTCTTAAAAACATTAAGCCTAAGCCTTTTCCTTCATGAGCACCTTTAATTAATCCAGGCATATCTGCAATTACAAAACTGTTTTCTTTATCGAGTTTTACAACGCCTAAATTAGGGACAATGGTTGTAAAATCATAATCACCAATTTCTGCTTTGCAGTTTGTTACACAGCTAATAAATGTAGATTTTCCAACACTAGGAAGACCTATAACACCTACATCAGCTAAAAGTTTTAACTCTAAAACAAGTCTTTTTCTTTCTCCTGGTAATCCGTTTTCAGCTACTTTAGGACATTTATTTCTTGAATTTTTAAAAGCTGCGTTGCCTCTTCCACCACGACCACCTTTACAAATTAAAAATGTTTTGCCAATTTCGTTAAAGTCACAGACAAAGTGATGATTTTCCTCTAAAAAAACAACTGTTCCGAGTGGTAAATCGATATAAATGTCTTCAGCTCCACGCCCATATTGGTTTTTTATATCTCCATTTTCACCATCATCAGCAATAAATGTTCTTGAATGTCTATAATTTACAAGTGTTGTTGTAGTTCCAGTGCATCTTAAAAATACGCTACCACCACGACCTCCGTTTCCACCACTAGGTCCACCTTTTGGCACGCATCTTTCTCTTCTAAAAGCGATTCTTCCATCGCCACCTTTTCCGCTTCTTACTTCAATTACAGCCTTATCAATAAACATATTTTCTTATTTCCTTAAAGGAAAACCATCTACATAAAGCAGATGGTTTTAATTATTTAACAATTTCGTATACGCTGACACGTTTTCTATTTTTGCCAACTCTTTCGTATTTAACGATGCCGTCTTTTAATGCAAAAATTGTATCATCTTTACCAAGTTTTGTATTGATACCTGGATAAATCCTTGTACCACGTTGTCTATAAATAATTGCGCCTGCTTTACATACTTGTCCGTCGCTTCTTTTTGCACCAAGTCTACGACCAGCACTATCACGACCGTTCTTTGTACTACCAACACCTTTGTGGGATGCAAAGAATTGTAAATCAAGTTTAAATCTTAACATCATATTACTCGTTCCTTTCTTATTTTTTCGAAATAGAAACAAACTTTTTATAATTATCAGCAATCGTCATTAATTGTACTAACATAGTTTTTAAGATTATTAATGATTCAGCATCATTTTCATCTACTAAATCAACTTTAACATAGCCTTCTTTTATACAAGTTTTTATAGTTTTTTCATTTAGTGCATTTAATCCACCAAACATAATAGCACTAACAGCACTACAAACTATATCTTTACCCTTGTTATCATACAATGCATGACCACTGCATTCAATTTCGATAATTTTTTGTTCTTTTTCTAAATATTTTACTTCAATCATTATTTTGCATTAATACTTGTGATTGTTAAGCAAGTATATGGTTGTCTGTGACCAATGTTTTTATGGTAATTAGATTTTGCTTTATATTTGAAAACATGAATCTTTTTACCTAAACCTTGTTTTTCAACCTTTGCGACAACGTTAGCACCCTTGATAAATGGATCGCCAGTTACAACACTCTTGTCACTGATTAAAAGTACATTTTCAAATGTGTAATCTTTACCAGCTTCAACGTCAAGTTTTTCGACATAGATTTTTTGTCCAACTTCAACTTTGAGTTGTTTGCCGCCTGTTAAAATTATAGCGTACATCTTTTCCCTCCTATTTTTGAATTAATTACTCGCTCTTAAGGTATCTCGTAGAGATTTGAAGACCTTTTTAATGCGGTTGTAACAAAAAATAAGGTTACAACGTTCGTAATAATATCATAATGTTCTAGCAAAATCAAATGAAATTAGAAAGGTAGAATAATTTATATTATTTCCACTGAAATTTATACCCTCCAGGCAGTTGAACTGTACCATCTTCGGATGTAAATAATTTATAGACTACTACTGCCACAACAGCAATAACTAAAATTGCCATTACAGCCGTTAGCGTTACAGCTTCGCCGCACTTAATGTTAGAAAGTTCCTCATTTGTTAACGGGATTCTATCATTCATAATAAATCCTCCTTTCATTAAGTACGACGTAATAAATTTTAAAAATTTTAAAAATACTTAAAAGATTTAAAAAAAGTTACATGAAATTAATCACATAACTTTTTAGCAATTACATTTTTCCAAGTTTTTCTTCTAAATTACTTAATTGTTTTTTGTAATTTTCGTATTTTTCTTTCTCGACAGCAATTTTTTCTTTAGGCGCTTTGCTTAAGAATTTTTCGTTATTAAGCAACGCTTCAGATCTCTTTACTTCGGATTTTAAAGATTCTACTTCTTTTGTAATTTTCTTAATTAATTCTTCCTTATTAATGCTATCTTTAATAAATAAAGTCACATTTGGAAGAATAATACTTGTTGCATTTTTAATTTCTTCTGCTGTTACAACTAATGATTTA
This sequence comes from uncultured Mollicutes bacterium, assembly GCA_900545015.1. Lineage (GTDB taxonomy): Bacteria > Bacillota_I > Bacilli_A > RFN20 > CAG-826 > Onthovivens. Next base: position 79,320 of record UQXJ01000001.1, read on the forward strand.
GCAAATGAGAATCTTCCTAAATACTTATAAAGTTCTTTCAAGTTAATGCTAGGTTTAACAAACAAATCTAATTGAGCATTTGGTGCTAATGAATTTTGAACTTTATATTCACGTACTTTTTCAATTGCTTCTTTAATTGTGTCTACTTTTACAAGGCTCGTCTTAAATACTAATCGTTTATCAAATTCAGGATATGATTCAAGCATAATTGAATCTTTATGAACTGGGAATGATAAATAAATTTCTTCGCTTATGAATGGTGAGAATGGATAAATCATCATTACAATAGCTTTTAAGACATAAAGCATTGTGAAATATGTTCCATCCTTATATGAATCTTCATCTTTTAATGTAACTTTACTCATTTCAATATAGAAAGAACAGAAATCATCATAAACAAAGTTGTATAAAATATTACTTGCAACACCATAATCATATGAGTCCATAGCTTTTGAAACTTTTTTAACTACATTTTCAAGTTTAGTTAATATGTATTTATCAACTAAGCTAAGTTTCTTAATATTAATATCATTAAGTTCATAAGCTTTGAAATCTTCAGGAATATTCATAAGAATAAAACGAGCACTATTCCAAATTTTATTTAAATAATTGTTAGATGCCTTTACTTTTTCTTCAGAATATCTCATATCTTGACCTGGAGATGCTGTTGTAGCAAGGAAATATCTTAATGAGTCAACGCCATATTTATTAATGACATCAATTGGGTCAACACCATTGCCAAGTGATTTGCTCATTTTTCTTCCTTGAGAATCTCTAACTAAGCCATGAATAATAACATCCTTAAATGGCCTTTCATCAGTAAAGTGAAGTCCTTGGAATATCATTCTTGATACCCAGAAGAAGATAATATCGTATCCTGTAACCATACAATCAAGTGGATAATATCTCATTAAATCACTTGTTTTTTCAGGCCAACCAAGAGTTTCAAATGGCCAAAGAGCACTTGAGAACCATGTATCTAAAACATCCTCATCTTGCGTCCAATTTTCAATATCAGTAGGTTTTTGGGAGGAAACTAGTACATTATTAGTAGTTTTCGAGTAGTAAACTGGAATTCTATGTCCCCACCATAATTGTCTAGAAATGCACCAATCATCACATTTTGACATCCATTGAATTAAAACTTTTTCAAAACGCTTTGGATAGAAATTTACCTTTGTATCTTTATTCTTTTGATTTTGCAAAACACGTTCTGCTAATGGCTTCATCTTAATAAACCATTGCTTTGATAAGATAGGCTCTACAACTGCACCGCTTCTTTCGGAGTGTCCAACTTGGTGCATCATTTCTTCAATCTTAATTAAATTTCCATCTTTTTTAATGTTTTCAATTAGTAAATCTCTACACTCATATCTGTCCATTCCGGCATATTTTCCACACTTCTCATTCATCTTACCATCAGTATTCATAATGACTGGATGTGGGAAACCATACTTCTTACCAATAATGAAATCGTTAGGGTCATGAGCTGGTGTACATTTCATTGCACCTGTACCAAATTCAACATCTACATATTCATCAGCAATGACAGGGATTTCTTCATAGTTAGCTGGATTAATAACTTTTTTACCAACTACGTCTTTATATCTAGGATCTTTTGGGTTAACAACAATACATGTATCACCAAACATTGTTTCAGGTCTAGTAGTTGCGATTGTTAAGAATTTGCTCTTGTCATCTGCAAAAACATATTTAAAGTAATAAAAATATCCTTTATCTTCTTTATATATAACTTCGATATTGCTTAAAGCTGTTTTCATTACAGGATCATAATTAACAATTCTTTCGCCTTGGTAAATTAAACCTTCATTATATAGTCTAACAAACACTTCATTTACAGCTTTTGAACAGCCTTCATCAAGAGTGAATCTTTCTCTTGTATAATCGACCATAATGCCCATTTTTGCCCATTGTTCATGAATAAAATGTGTATAGTCGTTTTTCCACTGGAAGCATTCCTTTAAAAAAGCTTCTCTTCCGATTTCGAATCTGTTTGTTCCTTCTTTATTAAGTTTAGCATCAACTTTCGCTTGTGTTGCAATACCAGCGTGATCAACGCCAGGCAAATAAAGAACATCAAAACCTTTAGCTTTTTTATATCTACAAGTAATATCTTGAATGGTATTATCTATAGAATGTCCGATATGTAATTTTCCTGTTACGTTTGGAGGAGGAATTACCATTGAGAACTTTTGTTTAGAAGTATCTCCTGCAGTAAAGTATCCTGCTTGTTTCCAAACATCATATCTTCCTTCTTCAACTGCTTTAAAATCATATTTTTTATCTAATGCCATATTTAATCTCCAATCGCATTTAAAATAATATTTTTCAAATCCATAATACTCTTCTTATCATTGATAGAAACAAGCATCGGTTTAAATTTCGCTGTGTCATATTGCAAAGTTTGTTCTAAATTTTTATTAATCTTTGCTTTCATTGACATATTTAATTTATCACATTTAGTCATACAAATAATAAATCTATAATTATATGAAAGTAAAAATTTATAAAAATCTATATCATCGTTTGTAGGTAAATGCTTTGAATCAAGTAAAAATACAATTAATTTTAATTTTTCATTGTTATTAAAATAACTTTCGACCATATTTCCGTAAAATTCATAGTCAACATCTTTTTTAGATGAAAAGCCATATCCAGGACAGTCTACAAGATAAAATTTATCTTCAACTGAGAAATAATTAAGTAAACGTGTCATTCCAGGTTTAGAACTTGTATAGGCAAGTTTCTTATTATTAGTTAAAGCATTAATTAAACTAGATTTTCCAACATTCGATTTACCGACAAAAAGAACCTCCTTTGAATAATCAAAGGGGGCTTCTTTTACATCAGTTATACTTTTAATGAATTTTGCCTTTTTAAAATAATATTCCATACTATTTAAAAAGTACTCCATATGCATCATCTACATTGTTCATGTAAATAATATTTAATTTATTCTTAACTTCTTTAGGAAGTTCACTAACATTTCTCTTATTTCCAGCAGGAATAATGATAGTTTTAATGCCACTTCTCATTGCTGCAAGAGATTTTTCTCTTAAACCACCAATAGGAAGTGCATTTCCTCTTAAAGTAACTTCTCCAGTCATAGCAATATCGCCAGTTACTGGTTTCTTAGTTAAAGCAGAAATGATTGCACACGTTATTGCAACACCAGCTGATGGTCCATCTTTAGGGACTGCTCCTTCTGGTACGTGAATATGAATATCATTTTCATCAAATATCTTTGAAGGAATGCCATATTTATCAGCATTTGCTTTAACATAGTCTAAAGCGATTGTGCAACTTTCTTTCATAACATCGCCAAGTTTGCCAGTTAACACTAAATTTCCTTTTCCGTGGAAATAATTAACTTCAATTGGAAGAATATCTCCGCCAAAATCAGTATACGCAAGACCAGTTACAACACCGATTTGACTGCCTTTTTCTTTAGAAGTTGAGTCATAAGTTTCTACACCAAGGTATTTTGCAACCTCTTTAGCAGTAACTTTTACTCCTTTAAGATTTAAATTTCCTTTTTTAACTTCTTCGACAATGATTTTTCTAATAACACTAGCGATATTTCTTTCAAGGTCTCTAACACCAGCTTCTCTAGTGTATCTATCAATAATGTAATAAATTGCTTTATCGTCAAACGAAATTGCATCATCTTCTAGGCCATTTGCCTTTAATTCTTTTTTAATTAAAAAATCTTTAGCAATATATAATTTATCTATTGATGTATAGCTTGGTACGTGGATAAGTTCTAATCTATCAAGTAATGGTGAAGGTATATTTTCAATATTATTTGCTGTGCAAACAAATAAAACATTACTTAAGTCATAGCTTAATTCAAGATAATTATCGTTAAATTCTTTATTTTGCTCAGGATCAAGTACTTCAAGTAAAGCACTTGCAGGATCTCCTTTAAATGAATCATGTGATAATTTATCTATTTCATCAAGTAAAAACACAGGATTGTTAACTTTTACTTTTCTTAAAGAGTTGATAATTCTTCCTGGCCTGCTTCCGACATATGTTCTTCTATGTCCTCTAATTTCAGCCTCATCACTTACGCCACCTAATGAACATTTAATAAATTTTCTATCAAGTGCACGTGCGATTGAACGCGATAAACTTGTTTTACCACATCCTGGTGGACCATAAAAACATAAAATTGGTGCTTTAAGATTACCCTTAACCGATTTTACGCAAAGATATTCGATAATTCTTTCTTTAACCTTTTGTAAGCCATAATGGTCTTCATTTAAGACATCTTGAGCATGATTTATATCGCTATTATCTTTAGTTTGTTCAAACCATGGAACGCTAAGGACTATATCAATATAATCAGAAATTAAGCTAGCTTCAAGTGAACCTTGAGGCATAATTTCTTGTCTCTTTAATTCGTCTTTAATTTTAGTTTTTACTTCTTCAGGATAATTATTTTTTTCTAATTTTTCTTGAATAGTTAAAGAATCATCAGTCTTATCTTCACCAAGTTCTTTTTTAATAGCCTTGATTTTTTCTCTAAGATAATAATCTTTTTGTTGTTTTTCAGCAGAATCTTGAATAGTTTTAGCGATTTTGTCATCAACTTTTTGGAACTCAACTAGCTTATTAAGCAATGTTAAAATTTCCATTAAACGAGTATTGACATCATCAATTTCCAAAATTCTTTGCTTTTCAATATAGGTGACATTCATTTTTGCAGATAAAGAATAACTTAATCTTACTGCATTTATGCCTTCTCCTAATTCTTCAATTAAAGATTTAGCATTTCCACTAAAAAAAGTATCAAGACGTCCTTTTTCTATTACCTTTATAATATTAGTAATAATTGCAAGTTCTTCTTGATTGTCACCAAAAACATCTTCTCTTAAAACTGCAGAACCAATAAATGAATTAGAGATATTTTTGATCTCATCGACAAATACTCTTTTTTCACCATGTACACTTATTCTAAGTTTGTTACTGTTTATTTTTTCTACTTTGTTTATACGGCAAAGTGTTCCTATATTATAAATATCATTAATATCTACAATATTTTCCTTTTGCACATCTCTTTGAGAAATAATAATGCAGTATGATTCATATTTTAATTGTGAATCAAATACTGCATTAACAGAGAATTCCCTTTCGCAATTTATAGTTAAATCTTGAAAAGGGAATTCAACAAATCCTCGAGAGATAATAACAGGTAATTCAAATTTTTCGTTTAATTTAAATTCCATTAATTAAATTACCTCCTTATTTTTAAAATTTATTTAGCTTCTTCAGTTGTTTCAGCTTTTGCTTTCTTTGTTGTCTTTTTTGCTGCTGGTTTTTTTGCAGGTTTCTTTTCTTCTGCTTTTTCTTCAGCAACTGATTCAGCTTTTACTTCTTCATCACTATTTTCTAAGTTATTAGCGATTAAGAATCTCGAAATCTTGTTATTTAATAAGTTGCTAGCAATTCTGTTTGTATCGTTTCCGAGTGTCTTTTTGACATCTTCAACTTTCATTCCATAAGTATTAGCAATTTGTTCAAAATAATCTTCGATTTCTTTATTTGTGATGATTAAGTTTTCAACTTGAGCAATCTTATTTAAGACTAAATATTCTTCTAATCTAATTTTTGCATCTTTTCTGAAGTTTTCATTTAACTTTTCATCATCCATGCCTGTAATTTCTTTGTATTGTTCGAAAGTTAAACCTTGTCCTTGGATTTTGCCGATTGTTTCTTCTCTCATTGCAGCAACTTCGTTATCAAGAACTTTTTCACCGATTTCAACTTTAGCGTTCTTAATAATAGCTTCGATTAATTCGCTGAATTGTTTTTGCTTTGCTTGATTTAATAATCTAGTTTCAACTTCTTTCTTTTCGTATTTTTCAAGTTCAGCAACAGTGTTAACATTTTCAATCTTTAATTCTTTTACGAATTCATCTGTTAATTCTGGTTTCTTCTTTGTTTTGATTTCGTGAATCATGCAAACAAATTTAGCATCTTTACCAGCTAAATCTTTAACATATTGTTCTGGGAATTTAACGAGAACATCTTTTTTAGTTTCGCTTGTAACACCAACTAATTGATCTTCAAAACCTGGGATGAATTGATTTGAGCCAAGAACTAATGAATAGTTGTCTGCACTTCCACCATCAAATTCTTTTCCATCAATGTATCCTTTGAAATCAAATACAACTGTATCGCCTTTTTCAGCAGCACCTTCTTTTAAAACAAGTTCAGCATTGTCTTCAAGTAAGTGATCGATTTCTAAGTTGACATCTTTTTTAGAAACTTTAACTGGATCTAAAGCAATTTTAATGTTCTTATATTCACCTAAAGTAACTTCAGGTACAACTGTAACAACAAATGTAACATCATATCCATTGTCATCAACATTAGTAACGTTAACTTCTGGTGATGTGAATGGTTGTAATTTGTTTTCTGTTAAAGCATCAACATATGCTTTTTGTAATGAACCATTGATCGCTTCGTTGATTAAATCTGCAGGATTAATTCTATCTTTTGCGAGTTCAACAGGAGCTTTTCCTTTTCTGAAACCTTTGATTTCTACTTTTTCACATAATTTCTTTAAAGCTTTGTCTTGTGCTTCTTTCCAAGCTTCGCCTTCAACACGTGTGCTGACTTCGAATACTGAGTTTCCTTTTTCTACTAATTTTGTAGCCATAAATTATATACCTCCAAATGCATACGAAAAAAATTATACATTAAAATGTATAATCTAGTAAAGCAAAATACACAAAAAGGTTAACTCAAAGTTTGGTTATATTGAATTAATGCACTTTCTATATTTTTCTCGTATTTTTCAATGTCACTTTTATCACAATTAAGTGTAATAAATAACGAATCAGCGTTAGTTTTAGCACACATATTTTTTGATGCAATTTTAAAGCAGGCAACAAAATAAGCATTCATTTTTAATTGTGTATCTAAAAAATCAGGAATGACATATGGTATACACATTGTTGCATATCTTATAGTGAGTTCAATTAAAGTTATATCTGAATTACATTCATTAATTATTCGTAAATTTTCCTTAAATTGAGATAGTTGATTTATATATTTTTGATAAAATTTCGATGGATTTAAAGCGAAAAAATATTCTCCATTTTTTCTAAAATTTAAAGAAGCTTTATAGTTGCAAATAATTAGTTCTTCTAAAAATATTCCATACTTTAAATCAAATTCGTTTTGCTCTTTTAAATAGCCATTAATTTTAGGTAAAATTTGATATGTTTTTTGAGTATCATTTTTATTAATTTCTAATAATGATTCATATATAAAATTGCAATCAGTAGAATTTATAATTTCATCGATATCTATCGTATTTTTTGCGATTATATCAGTTTCATTTCTTTTCTTATTTTCAATCATTTCGAAGATGGAATTTGGAAGCTTTGAAATAAATTCTTCTGTTTCTAAATTAACATAAGGAAAGTCGTAAAATCTTGTGCATGATTCTAAGATTTTATTATATGGAAAATTTAATGAAACAAGTATCTCAATATATAGTTTCATACTGCTTAAAAGATCATTAGTTTCAATGTCAAATCTCTTATCATCATACTCTTTTAATGCATCCTCATTTTGTCCTAAAGCTATGAAGCTTCTTATACGTAAAAAATAAGCATTAAAATCTTCTACTTCCTTTGATTCTTCAATGACTTTTTCAAATTGTCTCATTTTAAATAATTGTAATAATTCTTTAAAATCCATCTTTGTTATCCTTTAGTTTATTATACAATTCTTCTGCAGTTTCTTTAGGCAAAATTTGTTCTAACTCCTCGATTTTAGCATTTTTAAGCTCTTTAATAGATGGAAAAGTTTTTATTAGTAATTCTTTTCTCTTTGTTCCAAGTCCTTTTATGCCATCAAATACACTATTAAAAATAGATTTATTTCTCTTTTTAATATGGGTAGTAATTGCATATCTATGAACTTCATCTTGCATTCTAGTTAATAAAAAGAATAATTTTTTATCATCATCTAAATTGTGAATTTCTAATTTTTCATCAATTAAAGCACTTGTTCTATGTTTATCAGTTTTTACAAGACCAGCAATTGCAAAAGGTAAATTAAGTTCTTCTTTTATCTTTTTTGCTACTTCAATTTGTTCACTTCCACCATCAACAATTATTAAATTTGGCATTTCACTATTTAGTTCTTGTAATCTAGCATATCTTCTTCTTAAAGTTTCTTCCATAGAAGCTAAATCATCTTTTTTATTAACACCTTGTATATTAAATTTACGATAAAGTTTTTTATAAGGCACACCATTAGTAAAAGCAACCATTGCTCCAATTGCATTCGTGCCTTGCAAATGTGAATTATCAAATAATTCAATATATGTAGGTGTAGAAATTTTTAAAATATTGCCAAGTCTATCCAAAATGGAAATTAAATCATCATCAATTCTTGCAGTTAAAAAATGTTCATCAAGCGATTCTTTAGCATTTGCTTCTACTGTTTGAATTAAATCATGCATTTTTCCTTTTGAAGGAAAGAACACATTTGCTTCTAAGAACGAATTTAAGTCGTCTTTTATTTCTTCATTACTAACATAAATTTCATTAGGAATTTTATTAATCGAATAGTATTGGTATATCATTTCACTAACAAAATCATTGATTTCACCTAATAATTCATAAAAAAAGGCTCTTTTTGATAGCAACATGCCATTTCTTATATTAAAAACAACAATCGAAACATAATTATCTCTAACATGAAAAGCAAAAACATCTTTATCTGTTTTGTCTCTAAATTCAACTGTTTGTTTTTCATTAATATGCTCAATTGAATCAAGCATCTTTTTATAAACTAAAGCATTCTCAAAATCTAAGTTTTCACTATAATGCTTAATTTTATCTTTAATTTCTTTAATTACTTCAGTATTTTTGCCATTTAAAAATGCTTTTATGTTATCAACGATTTCTTTGTATTTATTTTCATCAATTATACTTATGCATGGTGCTAAGCAAGTTCCTAAATGATAATAAAGGCATGGTTTATTTGGTACATTTTTGCATTTTCTTAATGGAAAAAGCTTATTTATTAATTCAATTACTTCATATGCTGCCCCACTATTAGGATATGGCCCAAAATATTCGCATTTTTTATCTTTAACATTTCTAGATAAACTCACATATGGATTCTTAACGTTCTTATGTAGTGCAATATAGGGATAATGTTTATCATCCATAAGCATTATATTGTATCTAGGGTGATGCTTTTGTATTAAGTTCATTTCGAGAATAAGAGCTTCTTTTTCTGTTTTTGTAATAATTATCTCAAAATGGTCTACATGCATAACCATAGCTGCAGTTTTACCTTCGTGTTGCCTTAAAAAATATTGCGATACACGCTTTTTAAGGTTCTTTGCTTTTCCAACGTAAATAATTTCGTCATTTGCGTTGTGCATTAAATAACAACCAGGTTTATCTGGTAATAGTTCTATTTGCTTTCTTAAAATTTCGTTCATTTTAAAGTTACAATCGTTGCTCCCGAACCACCATCAAGCTCATTTCCCAGTCTAAATGATTTGACATTGGTTTTTTTCTTTAAAAAATCATGGATAGCCATTTTTAATTTACCACTTCCATACCCGTGAATAATTTTTACTTCTTTTAAGCCTCTTAAAACACAATCATCAAGATATTTATCAAGTGCAATAAGGCCATCATCAATATGATATCCAACTAAGTTAAGTTTAGAACTAACTTGCTTTTGACCCATAATATATTTATCGACATTTATCGTACTTTTTAATGTTTCTTTAGGTGCATCGATTTTTTCACATTGATCACGTGAGGAATTAAAAGTAAGTCCATCTTGTGATGTTATAGTAACTTTCGTACCTTGAATACGTGTGATTCTTCCTTTTATGCCTAAAAATTTGATTTCAACATAGTCGTTTAGTTCAATATTTTCATTCTTTTTCTTTTTAACGTTAATGTTTTTAAGTTTTTCTTCTGCTTTTTTAATATCTTTGTCTTTTAAGAATGTAGAATAAATATTATTAATTTCATTATATTTGTCAGTTAAGAATGTATCAAATTTGTCAATTTTCGCATTCTTAAGTTTAGCTTCCATATCTTTTAACTGCTTATCTTTTAAATTAAGTTCTTCCCTCATTTTTGCTAAAGAATCTTGTCTTTGTTTAAGCTTTTCTTCTTTTTGCAAGAGGTATCTTTCTTTTTCACCAATAGCAACTATTTTTTTGTCGTTTTCATTTTCAAAGCTCTTATCGTAGATAACTTTTGCGTTGCGAATAATTTCATCAGGTAAGCCATACTTTTTACTAATCAAAAGGCCATAACTCTTCCCACTTACTCCAAGCAAAATCTTAAAGGTAGGTGTAACAGTTTTCTCATTAAACAAGAAAGAAGCATTTAAAATATTTGGATTGGTAAAACCATATTTTTTTAATAATTCATAGTGAGATGTAACCATGGCTAAAACATTTGTTTTTAATAAATATTTCACTATAGCAACAGCTAAAGCTTCGCCTTCTTTAGGGTCTGTACCATTGCACAATTCATCAATAACTACTAAATCACTACTAGTTAAGTACTGAAAATATACTGAAATATTACTAATATGGGCTGAGAAGGTACTTAAGTTGCTTTCTATTGATTGGCTATCGCCTATATCTAGGAATATGTTATTGAATAGGCAAATTTCACTATCAACGCTTGCCGTAATTGGTAATCCCATCTTAATCATGTAGGCACAAACCGCTACTGTTTTAAGAGCAATTGTTTTTCCACCAGCGTTAGGACCACTAATTATCATTAGCTTTTTATCATTGCCTAAAATAAAATCATTAGGAACACAAACGTTATAATCGATTAAAGGATGTCTTGCTTCAAGCAATTTAAATCTTCTATCCTTAATCAATTTTGGTACGTTCGCATGTGCTTCTGTGGCAAATTTTACTTTAGACATTATGAAGTCTAATTCACCAATAATTTCATTATTGTTTATTAATTGATTGGCGTTTTGATAAACCAAATCAGTTAATTCTTTAAGTATTTTTTTCTCTTCTTCTTTTTCTTTTATTAAAAGAATTTGCTTTTCATTTTCAAGTTCTAATACTGCTTTAGGCTCAATAAAGGTAGTTTGTCCACTATCAGAGATATCTTGTACGATTCCATCAACACTTGCTTTATAACTACTATTTACAGGAATAGCGAATCTACCATTTCTTATAACATAATTTTCACCAGCAAGTTTATCTTTATATTGACCAAGCATTTTATTTAGTAAACTATGAATGTTTTTATCGTTTGATGCAATTTTTCTTCTAATATCATAAAGTTCTTTGCTTGCAGAATCTTTGATTATATTGTCATTAGATATGGCACTACTAATTTTGTTATATAAAAGTTCGTTTGCGTTTAAAGAAACAAACATATTGTTTAAATATTTTAAGTCGATATCAATTTTTAAAGAAAATTTAATAAGATCAACAGTCGTATAAATATCATTTTTAATTAAATTCAATGTAATTTCGTCTAATAGATTTCCTTTTTTGATTCTTAAAATAACTTCATACATGTCCAATTCACTAGCAATTGGTAATTCTCCATATTTGTAGTAAACATCGTTCATTTCTTTTACAAGAGATAAGTTTTTATCTACAATCGAAAACTCATTTGATGGTTTAAGTTCTAAAATTTTATTTTTGCCAACTATTGTTTTTGCGTTTTTAACTATTCTTTCCTTTATTTTGGCTATTTCTAATACTTCTTCGATATTTTTCATACGATAATTTTACACGCTTAATTTTAAACATGCTATAATTAAACAAATGGTTACAATAAAAATAGATAAGAAAACACTCGAAGGTATTCAAGAAGAGTACAAAGATTTTATTCAAGAACGAAATATTGGATATATTATGTTTGTCATCAAGACTCCTACTAACATTATTACCGCATATGATAATAAAAAAGGTGGTACATATAAAGTTACAATCCAAGGAGAAAATGATACAGAATTAGCCAAAAAATACTCTTTAACGCCAGCTTTGCTTCCAAAGAAGGTTAAGAAAAACAAAGAAAGTCTTTTTTATATCGACGTTGACCAACAAATTGGTAGCGATGAAGTCGGTACTGGTGATTTTTTCGGCCCAATAATTGTATGTGCTAGCTATGTTGATCTTGAAACAATGAAAATCATTAAAGAATCTTTAATAAAAGACTCTAAGAAATTAACAGATCAAAAAATTAAAGAAATAATTCCTACACTTTTAAAGAAAGTTCACTTTCAATGCTTAACAGTTAATAACGAAAAATATAATAGTTTAGTCGATAGCGGTTGCAATCTTAATAAAATTAAAGCTTTATCTCACAATCACGTTTTATTAAGGTTACATGAGCGTTGTCCATATGTTAAAAGCGTTTATGTTGATCAATTTACGCCAGAAGATAAATATTACGAATATTTAAATAATTTGGACTTTGTTGAAAGAGATATCGTCTTTAGAGAAAAAGGTGAAACATATTTCCCTAGTGTCGCACTTGCTAGTTGCATTGCAAGATATCGTTTCCTTCAAGAAATGGAAAATCTTTCAAAGAAATATGGTATGAAATTTCCATTAGGCGCAGGTATCGAAGTTGATGACTTTGCTATTGGATTTGTAAAAAAATATGGTGTTCAGGAGCTTAAAAAAGTTGCTAAATTAAACTTTAAAAACTATAAAAAAGTTCTTGAGACATTAGGAATTGCTCAAGAACCTACTAATTAACTACTAAATATATACTAATTTTCTACTATTTTATCTAAAACATCACTAAAGTACTTAGGAAGAGGAGATTCAATGGACATCTCCATTTTTAATATAGGATGATAGAAAGTTAATTTATATGCGTGAAGCAACTGACCATTATCATAAATTTCACTGCTTCCCCCATATAGCTTATCACCAACAATAGGATGTTTAATAGAAGACATATGAACTCTAATTTGGTGTGTCCTACCAGTCTCTAATTTACATCTTATTAGAGTATATTTCTTATATCTTTTTAAAACTTCAAAGTGTGTAACAGCTTCTTTTCCTGCTATAGGGTCAATAGCCATTCTAAGCCTATTTTCTTTATCTCTTCCTATTCTACCAATAATTTTTCCTACATCAGTTTTTATAACGCCATCAACTAAAGCAATGTATTCTCTATGCATAGAATGATCCTTAAGTTGTTCAGCAATTTTATTATGAACAAAGTCATTCTTACACACTAATAAAAGTCCACTCGTATCCTTGTCAATTCTATGAACAATGCCAACTCTTTCTAATCCATTAACTGTAGAAAGCTCTTTTTTAGCATAAATCAAAGCATTGACTAGAGTATCGTTATGATGACCATCGCCTGGATGAACGACAAGACCTTTAGGTTTATCAATTACAAGTAAATAATCATCTTCATAAAGAATATTTAAAGGGCAGTCATATGGTTCTAAGTCTAAATTGCTTTCTTTTTTAGCAAAAATAATAGAAATATTATCATTTTCTTTTACTTTATAAGAAGGAGATACTTTATTTCCATTAATTAGAACATTCCCTTCTTTTATTAAATTAGAATAATAAACTCGAGAATAATCCTTATCAAAAAGGGTTAAGCACTTATCAAGTCTCAGCCCTTCGTAATCCTTTTTTACAATAAATTCCTTATTTTCCATCTTTATCTATATCTTTGTCTTTGTTAGATTCTTCACTATTAACTTTAATTTGTTCCATTACTTTAATATTGTGTTCTCTTTGTGCTTTTTGCTCTTTCACTTCAACAATAATAAAGTAAATAATTAATAAGAATATTCCAACAACTAAACAGCTATCAGCGATATTGAAGATTCCAAATCCCTTCCACCATGATTGAATTGATATAAAATCAATAACTCCACGTGAATAGAAGAATGTTCTATCAATAAGATTTCCAATATCACCGCCTAATATTAATGCTAAAGAAATTCCATACAAAGTATCAATTTCTTTCTCTTTTTTAATTAAATAAACGATATATCCAATAAGGAATATAGCAACAGCCCAAGAAATTATTGTGAGTAAAATTCTGCTCCATTCTGCTCCATCACCCATTCCCCAAGCTGCGCCTTTATTTAAAGTTAGCGTAAATTCTATGAAATGAGGGATGAATGCTACTGGAACCCCCATTTCAAGAAAATTTAATGCTACATATTTTGTAATTTGATCGATAGCTATCGCTAAAACAAAAATTACGCAAAAATAAATTAAGAACTTAGTATATTTTTTAATTTTTACAAGCCAAGCGCCTTTTTGCATCTCTCGCATAAATGTGTTCCTTCAACTTCAGTTACTTCTTCTTTATCGAAATAATTCCAGCATCTATCGCATTTAACGCCATCATCTTTAATGACTTTTACAAAAGTTACTTTTCCTTCAACTTCAGTTAAAGTATCATCAAAAACAACCTTGCTTACAATAAATAATCTCTTTAATTCAATGTTAGAGAATTTTTCAACAGCTTTCTTAACATCTTCATCTTTAATCTTTAAAACTACTGTTGCTTCTAAAGAATCACCAAAAATTCCGTTCTTTCTACAATCTTCAAGTGATTTTAAAACATCATCTCTTAATAATTTAATGTTCTTATAGTCTTTGAGAGTTGTTTTTTCTGAATATTCATTAGTTTTCTTTGGATATTCATAGTACATTACGTTTTCTTCACTCTTTAATGGATAGTTTTGATTAACTTCATCCATTGTGAAAGGAATAATTGGGTTTAATAATCTCATTAAATCAAAGCAAACTTTATTTAATACAGTTTGTACTTGTAATCTACGTTTACTTGTCTTTTCTTCACAATATAAGATGTCTTTTGTGATATCTAAATAGAAGCTGCTTAAATCATCGCTCATAAACTTAAGAATTTCAGATGTAGCATTAATAAAGTTATATTGATTCATATTATCAACAACTTTATTTTTAACTTCTTCTAATCTAGCTAAAATAAATTCATCAATTGGTTCAAATTCGGTTTGAATGTCTTCTTTTTTAAATCTATCATCAACACTTCCGTTTGATAAATTACCTAAGATAAATCTAAATGTATTTCTAATTTTACGATATTGATCGCTAATTGTTTTAATTATGTTTTCAGAAATTCTTACATCTTGTTGATAATCAGTTAATGCTGCCCAAAGACGTAATACATCGCTACCATAAACATTGATAATTTTTAATGGATCTAGTCCATTTCCTTTTGATTTTGACATCTTTTCCCAATGTTCATCCATAACGAAGCCATGGCTTAAGCATTGTTTATAAGGTGCATTCCCAGTTACCGCCAAAGAAACTATTAAGCTTGAGTTAAACCAACCACGATATTGGTCACTTCCTTCTAAATATAAATCAGCGGGGAATTTTAATCCTCTTTCTCTTAAAACACCATTCCAGCTTGAACCACTATCAAACCAAACATCCATAATGTCTTTTTCTTTTCTAAAAATTCCATTTGGTGAGTGTTCGTTCTTATACCCTTCTGGTAAAAGTTCTTTTTCATCTAATTTATACCAAATTGATGAGCCATTCTTTCTTACAAGTTCTTCAATATGATCAAATACTTCTTTTTCAATAATTGGAGTTCCATCTTCACAATAAATAATTGGAATTGGTACACCCCAAACTCTTTGACGTGAAATACACCAGTCAGCTCTATCTTTAATCATATTGACCATTCTATTTTCACCCCAAGCTGGTGACCATTTAATGCCATGAATTGCTTCAATTAACTTTTCTCTAATTGGTTCAATTGAGCAGAACCATTGTGGAGTAGCCCTAAAAATAACTGGTTTGTGTGTTCTCCAGTCATGAGGATAACTATGGACAATGTCTTCTTCTTTTAATAAGTGACCATTTTCTTCTAATATTTTTAAAACTTCAAGGTTTGCATCTTCATAGAATAAGCCAGCAAGTCTAGGCCCACATTCTTCCATCATCTTGCCGTGTTCATCAACTGGACAATATGGTTTTATTCCATATTTTAAGCAGACATTATAGTCATCTGCACCGTGTCCAGGAGCAATATGAACAATACCGGTACCTGAATCACTTGTAACATAATCACCATTAATAACTAATGATTCTCTATCAATAAATGGATGTTTGCATGTGATAAATTCAAGTTCTTTTCCCGTAAATGATTTTAATAATTCACATTTAGTTAATCCTAATTTCTCTTTTAATGAATTTTCTAATTCTTTTAAGAAAACTAATTTACCAAAATTTGTATCATATTCACCATATTCAAATTCTGGGTGAGCGCAAAGTGCTAAGTTAGCAGGTAAAGTCCAAGGTGTAGTTGTCCAAATTAAGAATTTAGCATCATTATCGACAACGCCTTTCCCATCAACAACATCAAAGCTAACAAAAATTGTATAAGCTTTTACATCTTTATATTCAATTTCAGCTTCTGCAAGAGCACTTTCACTACTTGGTGACCAATAAACAGGCTTTAATCCTTTATAAATTAAGCCATTTAATGCCATTGTTGAAAAACATGCAATTTCACGAGCTTCAAATTCTGGTAATAAAGTTAAATATGGATGTTCATAATCGCCTAAAATACCAAGTCTCTTAATATCTGCTTTTTGCCTTTCAACTTGCGTATAAGCATATTCTTTACATTTTTCTCTGAAGTCAAAAATAGGTGTTGTTTTTCTATTAACTCCACTTTTTGTAACCATGTTTTCAATTGGTAAACCATGTGTGTCCCAACCAAAAATAAATGTAGTTTTATATCCGTCCATGTTTTTAAAACGAATAACAAAATCTTTTAAAACACGATTAAGCATATGTCCACAATGCATTGCACCATTCGCGTATGGTGGACCATCATGTAACATAAAATCTAAATCTTTATGTTCGTTCATTTTTTGATATACTTCATTTTTTTGCCATTTTTCAACGAGTACTGGTTCTTTTTTAGCAAGATTGCCTCTCATTTCAAAATTTGTTGCTGGCATTAATAAACTATGTTTTACATCCATAACTTTGTCTCCTTTAATAAAAAAATCCTTAGAAATAAATCTAAGGACGTAATATACGCGGTACCACCTTAGTTACTAAATAAAAATTTAGTCACTCATAGTATTGTAATTAACGAAAGTGATACCTATTAGAATCATTTATATTGCCTTTCACCATACGCAACTCGCTTTTAATAACCTAATTCCAAAGACTTGTCTTTCGCCACATATAATAATTTAATTTTTTATAAATTTCAATTATCTTTCAAGAAATCAGGGATAATAGAGTCTTCATCAAGCGTATTATCCTTCTTTTCTTCTTGAGGTTTTAATAAATCTTTATTAAATAATGGTTGTGAATCCATTTGTGTTGGTCTTTGATTGAAGAAACTATTTGCATCACTTTTTTGAGGAGCTGCTGTTTTTGCGAAAATTGTATCATTTGTGAAATGCGATGCAATAATTGAAAGCATAATTTCATCACTTAATTGATCATTGATTGATACACCAAACTTCAAATCAAGTTGTCCACCACTATTTTCAATAATTTTATCAACAGTATCTTGGCATTCGTAAAGTGAAACACTTGGGCCACACGTAATATGACAAATAGCTCTTCTTGCACCATTAATTGATTGTTCAATTAAAGGACAATTTAAAGCAGTTAAAGCAGCATCTTCACTTCTTTTTTCTCCACTTCCTGTTCCAAAGCCGATTAAAGCAATTCCACTATCCTTTAAAACATTTCTAACATCAGCAAAATCAAGATTAATTACAGCTGGTCTTAAAATTAAATCTGTAATAGTTTTAACTGAATCTGCTAAAACCTTATCAGCATCTCCAAATGCTTTTCCGATTGGCAAGTTTCCTGAATTCATTAACAACTTATCGTTGCTTACAACAATCATACTATCAACATTTTGTTTAAGTTCATTAAGACCATCGATTGAATAATTAGTTCTTCTATTGCCTTCAAATGTAAATGGTCTTGTAACAATAGCAACTGTTAAGCAACCTTCTTCTTTAGCGTATTTAGCAATGACTGGAGCAGCGCCTGTACCAGTTCCACCACCCATACCTGCAGCAATAAAAACCATGTTTGCGCCTTTAACAATTTCACGCATTTCTTTTTCACTTGCTTCAGCAGCAGCTTTTCCAACGCTAGGATCTCCACCAGCACCAAGTCCATTAGTAATTGATTCGCCTAAAACTACTCTATGAGGTGCTTTTGATAAAGATAAAGCTTGCTTATCAGTATTTGCAACATAGAAATCGACGAACTTAATTTCATCTTCAATCATACGGTTTACAGCATTATTTCCTGCGCCGCCAACGCCTATTACAATAATTTTTGCAACAGGCTCAAAATTATCTAATGTATCTTCATTCATGTTTGTCACCTCGAGATTATAGCTCGTCCTTTAATTCATCATATTTATCTTGTTTTTTATATGTTTCTTCTCTTTTTACTGATGCCACTTGAAGTTTATTTTCATCTTCTAATGCGCCCCTATAAGAACTAGACATATAAATAGCACTTATACAGTTAATAAATTCAGATTCTCTACATGCAACGACAGGTAATACTATCTTTTCATATGGATTTGTAGGAAATACTTTAAGCATATAATCCTTTAATCCATTTAAATCAGCACCATTTCCCATCATTACAATTGGTATGGTTTTCTTAAATTCATCATTACCATTTAAAATATTCGATAATGATCCATTAAAATATCCAATCCATGTCTTAAAGAAATTGTATATAACATTCATTAAATCATCTTTCGTGAATTTTCTTCCATCTTTTGACTCCACTATATAAGGATTATAAGCAGTTTTTCTTATGTCAATTCCATAAGTATTAACCAATTTTTCAGCCACTTCTTTATCTATATTAAGTTGATCAACTATCATTTCAATCATGTCATCAATTCCTAAACTGAAAAAATTACTCGAATAGATTCGTCCTTGTCCAATTAAAGATAAGGATGTAGTTTTATAAGAAAAATCGACAAGAATATATGTTGGATATTTAAAATTTGAATTTTTAAGTAAGATTTCAACTCCAACAGGAGCTATCACTTCTCTTTTGACCTTAAAATTCGCTCTATTACAAGCATTTTTCATATCTGAAACCATCTTTTTAGGCAACGTAAAAACATCAGCATCAATAGTTACTGTTTGTGATGATTCGTTTAAAGGTGGTTTTGTATAAGTTATATTGTTATCTGTAATAAATTTGTTTGGGATAATATCGATTAATTCATCATTTAAATTTGGTAGTTTCTCTTTTTTAACAAGAGCTAGGGCATTAGAAATATCAATTTTATCAATCTTAGAAATGTTACTTACTGTATTAGTTGATTTTATGGAGTTATACACTTGCAAACCATAAGGAGGTAATACTAAAGTAATTTCATTTACATTAATTTTTAATTTATGATCATTTTCAACTGATTCTACAATATTTAATTTTGATAAATCATCACTAAGTGATCCGATATCAAAAATGTCCCCATCTTTAAAAGGGACACTAAGAGGTCTTTTGGTCTTATAAAGGATATCTACCTTATTTTCAAGTACATAACCTACTACTAATTTATAATATCTGTTAGATATTTCTAAAGCTGCAATTTGTTTTACCATATAAATAATTATAATCTAGAAAATATCTACTTACAATCGGAATTCTTACTTTTTTAGTAATTTCTCGGTATGTTTCTAGTAGATAATTAGTAGATAATTAGTACATTTTTAGTATATTTAAAAAGTTAAGTAAGCTTTTAATACTTCTTTTTCTTTATTATCCTCTTTATTTTCTTCCTTTTTTGAATCTTGTGCTTCTTGATTTCTTATAGTTGCAGCAACTGAAACAGGAATAGCAACTAATACTGATGCACCAATAAAAATTGAAAAACAAATACCGATTTTCTTGAAATAATAGTAGACTGCTTTGTGATGATATTTAACTAATTTGTCTTCCATAATTTTCTCCCCTTTTAATTATTTTATTCTTTCAAGGATTCTAAGTTTTGCACTTTTACTACGACGATTCTCTTCTATTTCACTCTCTGACGGTACAATAACCTTTCTATTGATTTCTTTAAAGTCAGGAGTTTTTATATCACTAGGTTTTATATAATCGTTTAATCTATTGCCTTCAATTACGCTATATTTTCTAAATGTTTTTTTAACAATTTTGTCTTCTAAACTTTGGAAAGTAATTACTGCAATTCTACCACCTATTTTGAGCTTCTTTATAGCTCCCTCTAGTCCTTCCGTTAACGCATTCATTTCATCATTAACTTCAATTCTTAACGCCTGAAATATTTGTTTAGCAGGATGACCAATAGTAAGTAGTTCTTTTTTAGGCTTGCTAGATTTAATAATATCTACAAGTTCTAGTGTCGTTGTTATCTCTTTTTCTTGACGACATTTGACGATATTTTTGGCAATGTTATAAGAATATTTATCTTCGCCATATTCCTTAAAAACTCGAAGTAACTCATCAAACGAATAATTATTAATGATATATTTAGCTGTAAGTTTTGATTTTTGATTCATTCTCATGTCTAATTCGGCATCCTTGTTATATGAGAAGCCTCTATAATCTTCATCGAATTGTGGTGATGATACTCCTAAATCGAATAGGAATCCGTCCACTTCTTCGATATGTAATGAATTTAAATCTTCATATACATTTCTAAAATTATCATTAACAATTTTAAATTGCTTTCCAGTTTGTTCGAGAACCTTTGTTGAATACTCAATTGCTTCTGAATCTTGATCAAAACCTATTAACAAGCCTTTTTCATCGAGCCTTTTTGCTATTTCGCTAGAATGGCCTGCTCTTCCGAGAGTCATGTCTACATAAATACCATCAGGTTTAATATTTAATCCTTCAAGAGTTTCATTGAGTAAAACTGGTATGTGATAATTACTCTTCATTGCCGCTTAAAATACTTTCTGCATCTAATTCGAAACTTTCATCATGTTCTTCTTTATAAGAATTCCACGAATCTAAATCCCAAACTTCAATGTGATCAATTTGTCCAAGAAGAATTACTTTTGACCCAATGTTGTACTCCTTAAGAGTTTTGACTGGTATAAGCATCCTTCCTTGTTTGTCTATCGTAAGTTCGACAACTGATGAAAGAAGTAATCTCATGTAACTACGATTAGTTTTCTTTTCGTATTTGAGATTTTGGATTTGTGATACGAATTTTTTAAATGATTCTTCAGTATACAAAGAAACGCAGCCTTCAAAACCTTTAATTAAATAAAGTTTTTCGCCTGCTTCGACTCTAAATTTGCTTGGTACTACCAATCTTCCTTTTTCGTCAATGTTGTATTCGTAACTTCCGAAAAACATTCCACTTTCTCCCACTTTCTTCCACTTGCATATATTTTAGGCAATATTTTTATATTAAGCAATGGTAAAAATGCAAAAAAGTCAACTTTTTTTGATATAAAAATAAAAAATAGGACTGCAATTTTATACAGTCCCATTCGTTATAATTTTTAAATTGAATATTTTTATAAATCTAAATCTTTTAAAACATCAAAAGGCGAAGTTTGGTCACCAGAATCTTCATTCAATTCATCTTCAGTTAATACCCTATAATTGTCTCCAGAAGGATATTTTTCTCCCTTTTTGTGCAATTTTATAGGCAAATTTGTGACTATCAGGCTATAGATATCCTCATTTAAATCAATATAATCCTTGTCTTCAAAAAAGATATCTTCACTTTCTAATGCCTTATTGTTTGTATAATATAAAGTTTCGTTTACATTCATTATATAGTCAAATAGATCTCCAGAAATTGAACTATGAACCAATAGGTCAGCCTTAAAATTATATTTAACAATAATTACTTCATCAGCTCTTTCAGTTGTTACTGTACCAGTAACAGAATTAATTTCTTCAATTGCTGATGAATGATTGTACTTTTTTAACGTTGATGAATTTTCATCAATATTAATTATTGTCTTTGCATCAACCTTGCTAAAATCTAATCTCACTTTCTAATTTCTCCATTGAATTTTAAACTGATTATATCTCTAATCTTTTTGTCAACTGTATTGATTTCTTCATCTTTCAACGTTGCATCAAGTTTAGAAAGGAATACAGCAATAGCTATAGATTTATGATTTGGAAGAATATTAATTCCTTTATATATATCAAAAATCTTTATATCTTTAATAAGTGAACTTGCTTTTTTGATTTCTTTTACTAAATCTTGGAATTTAATGTCATCTTTAATAACAAAAGCATAATCTCTTCTTACGCTTGGGAACCTTGAGAACTCATTAAACTTAACTTGTGCAGTTTTTGTATTAAATAATACAGAAAGATTAATTTCCATAACTACAACATGTTCATTTTTCAATGAGAATTCTTTTTTAATTAATGGATGAAGTTCACCAAGAACAGCAAGCAACTTACCATCTAAAAGCACTTTTGCACTTCTTCCAGGGTGAAATTCTTCATTTTCTTCAAGTTTATCAATTCTTACTCTTGAAGGCATGATGTTAAACATTTTTAAAATATTTTCCAAAACGCCTTTAGCATCGAAGAAGTTAACATCTCTGCCGATAAGGCTATCTTGTTCGTAAATTTTACCAACAAATCCTAAAACAAGATGTGATTCAAGAACTTTCTTTGTTTGAACTGGAGAAATTTCAAAAACTTTAAAATCTTCGTTATCGTGATTTAAGTTATATTCGATATTTCTTAAACATGATGTTAAAAGATTCTTTCTAACGAATTTATGCTCTTCAGTGAGTGGATTTTTAATAACATATCCATTATCTTTATTAAAATAATTGAATAAATTGTCATCTTTTTCATTAACTAATACATAAGAAAGAATTTCATCAAAACCATTATTAAGCAAATAATTTTCAATTACTCTTTCTTTCTTTTCATTTGGTTTTAATCCTCCAACCGTAGTTTCCATGTATGGAAGTTCATTTTTAACCGAATCAAAACCATTATATCTAATAACTTCTTCGCTTAAATCAGCTTTCCCATCGACATCAATACGATATGAAGGTACTTCAACAAGCATTTTATCTTCATCAACCATATTAACTTTGAAATGTAATTTAGTTAAAGTATCAACAATAAGTTCCTTGCTGAAATCAGTACCTAATCTATTATTAATATAACTAACTGAGCAATTAATTAATTTTGGATCATGGTTTAAAGTGTCATACATTAAAGTTTTTGATTCTTTTTTACCATTTAAAATCTCTTTAATTAGTCTAGCAGCTAAATTTTCAACAAAATTTGCTTGTGAAGGGTTAATTCCTTTAATAAAACGTTGAGATGAATCACTCATTAGTCCTAATCTTGTAACGGTTTTTCTAACTGATGCATGATTAAAATTAGCAACTTCGATTACAACATTTTTTGTATCTTTAGTAACTTCAACATTCTTTAAGCCCATAACGCCAGCGATACAAACTGGTACATTATTAGATGTTACAACTAAATCGCCTTTTTGCAATAAACATTTATTATCATCTAAAGCTATAACTTCTCCTTCAACATCATCTTTTACAATTAATTCATGTTTAGGTAATTTATCAAGATCATACATGTGAATTGGTTGGCCGGTTAAAAGCATTACATAATTGCCGATATCAACAATATTATTAATTGATTTAATGCCTTGGCTTCTTAAAACTTCTTTTAACCATTTAGGTGATTCTTTTACTTTAATGTCTTCAATAACTTTTATAGCAAATTCTTCACATTTTGGAGTTTCACTTCCGACTATAAAATCAGCATCAAAAGTTCCATTTTCTTTCTCTTCAGGAATATTTACTTTTCTTGAAAATAAAGCAGCGATTTCTCTAGCTACATTATATAAAGAAAAGCAATCACTTCTATTTGCTAATAAGCTTAAATCTAAAACAACATCATCTAATCCTAAAAATTTTAAAACTTCTGTATTTCCAACTTCAGCATCAGCATCAAGTTCTTCAATTCCGCTAATTTGTTCAGGACGTAAATATTTAGAATCAACACCTAACTCATTTAATGCGCAAAGCATACCATTAGAGATTTGACCTCTAATTTCTCCTCTTTTAATTTCTTTATTGCCACATAAAACAGCACCAGGCTTAGCAACAATGACTTTTAAACCAACTCTAACATTAGGAGCACCACAAACAATATCTAAAATTTCATCACCAACATTGACTTTACAAACATGTAAATGGTCACTATCTGGATGAGGTAAGCAAGAAATTACTTCGCCAATAACTAAATTTGTAGCATCAGCTACTTTTTTAATTTCTTCTACTTCAATTCCACTAAAAGTAAGTCTTGATGCAATTTCTTCTGGTGTTAAATCACTTATATCAACATATTTAGAAATTTCTTTTAAACTAACTAACATGATATTATTCCTCTACTTTCTTATTAAATTCTTCAATAAATCTAATATCAGATTGATAAAATCTACGAATATCGTCGATTCCATATCTAAGCATTGCAACACGTTCAATACCAATTCCGAATGCATATCCACTATAAACGTCTGGATCATAGCCATTCATTCTTAAAACATTTGGGTGAACCATACCTGCACCTAGAATTTCAATCCAGCCAGTTCCTTTGCATGTTGAACAGCCTTTTCCATGACATGAAAAGCAAGAAATATCAACTTCAACACTTGGTTCTGTAAATGGAAAATAGCTACTTCTAAATCTAACTTTCGCATCCTTAGCAAACATTTTTTGAGCAAATAACTCTAAAGTTGCCTTTAAGTTACCTAAATTAATGTTTTTATCAATAACCAATCCTTCAACTTGAGCAAATTGATGTGAATGAGTCATATCATCGTTATCTCTTCTAAAAGTTTTACCAGGACAAATAATTTTAATAGGTTTTCCTTTTGCATTTTGCATAACATGTGCTTGAACACTTGATGTATGTGAACGTAAAAGTAAATTATCGTCAATGTAGAGAGTATCTTGCATGTCTCTTGCTGGGTGTTCTCTTGGAATATTTAATAATTCAAAAACAAATTCATCTGTATCAACTTCTGGACCACTTTCAACTGTGTATCCCATGCCAACGAAGATATCTTCAATTTCTTTTTTAACTTTATAAAATGGGTTTTCACAACCAACTTTATAATTATTTCCAGGTAATGTGATATCGACTTTTTCTTTTTCAAGATCTTCTTTTAATTTTTGCTTTTTGAAAGCTTCTAATTTATTAGTTAATTCGCTTTCAATAGCATTTCTTGCTTGATTATATGCTTCTCCAAAACTTTTTTTATCTGTTGCTTCTCTAATTTTTCCCATTAATAAAGAAAATTCACCTTTTTTTGATAAATACTTATTCTTTAATTCAGTTAATTCATCAATAGAATTTGCTTTAGTAATACATTCAAGAATTTTATCTTTTAATTCTTTAAAAATATTTTTATATTCTTCCATAAATCCTCCAATAAACAAAAAAGAATTAGGTTTAGGAACGAATAAATCGCGGTACCATCCTAATTCTTTTGTTAAAAGCACTTAATTAAAACTTTATCGTAAGTCAAACGGGTTCATCAAACCAGCTCCAAGGTGAATTCATTAATCTTACTAGAAGTATTTTCACTTTATTACTTCTCCCTAAATAGTAGAGGATTAATTACTACTCCTTTTCATCGCCATAAGAATTTTAACACTTCTTATTTTATTTTAAAATTAATACTTATAAAGTTTTCATTAAAACATCAATTGGGTTTGTATCTCCAAACACTGCAAGTCCTAAATAATCTTCATTATTAGGATTGTCAACATTCCCAGCATATATTGCGTTATCTTTATTTGCATCATCAACGCTAATATAAACTGTTTGTGGATCGCCTAATTTCCCGTTTTCATAGAAACAAACTCTATAAATAATGAAATTAAATTTTGTTAAAATCGACCCACCTGAAGTTGGATAACTTGGTGTAAATGAAGGTGCATATTCAAATTGTTTCTTAACAATTTTTCCATCTTTACCTTTATAGAATAAGAATTTATTGCCATTAACATCTTCAATGTGTCTATAGGCGGATAAATGATCGGTTGGCGTGTTAAGTTTTTCCCATAAATCAGGGAAATCATCCTTTTTAATATCAACTCTAGCTTGTGGCATCATGAGTTCAAATGGTTTATCAACTTCAGCGCCTATTTTATCTGATGAAATCGTTCCATCACCTTCTTTATAAACGAATTTATATTTATTTCCGTTATAAGAATATTTTTCCTTTAAAACACCAAAACTATAATTTGCTGTCTTATTGTAATTTAATGAATATGTATTTCCATTAACACTTTGTTGCCAAATTCCATTAATCAAGAAATAGTAACAAGAATTATTAATGCATGTTCCTTTATATAAATATGTTGCATACGCCCATGCCTTTTGATTTCCTAAATAAATATAACCAGATTTTTTACTTGATGTTACTTCTTTTACAATTTGCTTGTTTTCCCAATCAACATCTAGAAGTTTATCTTCTGTAACATATTTAAATGTCGTTCCATCAGTTGTGAAAATATATTTTTTAGTCAAATCTTCAGCAACATGCTTATCTTCATCATATTTTTCAACTAAATTATATGTATTATTGAAATAAGCAAAGTATAAATTGCCTACTTTCGATTTCAAAGTATATCCATAATCAAATAAAGATACATTTATCCATTTTTTACTACTATAAACATAATTTTCACCAGTTTTAGCTACTTTAAATATTGCTTTAGTCGTAGATAAATCAATGAAATTTCCTTCCATTAATCCGCTGCCATCAACACGAATAAATAGTTTCTCACCACTCTTATATGTTCCATCAGCATTTATCGTACTAACTTCGTTCCAAGAATATTTATTATTTAAATCTTTGCTTAATACAACTGTTGAAGAAATTACTTCTCCATCATAAACATTAAATGATGAAATTGTTTTATTATCTTGAAGAACATCAGTTGTAATTTCACTTCCATTTTCAGCTTTCCAATATTGATTAGAACTATCATAATGAGCTAAAACTTTATTATCATTAGTATTTAATGAACCACTCTTAGCATCATTTAAATATTCATAATAATATCCATTTTCAAATTTATATAAATGTTTATTGAATTTATTTTCTTGACCAACAAATGAATTAAATGAAACAAGCATTGTGTCTAAAACACTAGCATTTAATTCTTTCACAGTTCCTTTGAAATTATATGAAGAATCAAATTTATTAATTTGTTCCTTAACATTTAAATAAGCAGTTTCATTTAAATAATATTTACCAATAAGTGTAATATTTTTAGCATCACCTACTTTTTCAATTTTATTTTGAATTTTCAAAGAATTAGGATCTTTTACATAAATTGAAGAATTATCTTCAAGATAAAGTGAATTAATTGCTGAATTTCCTGATTCAAAAGTAAGTTTAATACCATTTGTTGCTGTAATTGAATCAGCAACTAGTGATAATGAATCGTTAAAAACTTCAAATGGATTCGTTTTTAAATCATAATTTGTGACATCTTGTGTATAACTCGAGTCATCTTTAATTGCAAATAGTGTAACATTATTAATTTTTGCATTTTTGGATGTAATTTTAAGTGTTTTGTTATTTAAAACTACTTCACCTTCGCTAATTTGAATTAATGAATTTTTATCATTTCCAATGAAATCAATATTATTTTCATTAACAAAGCCTTTTCCAAAATATTCAATAATAGAACTTAATTTTCCACCGCTTTGAATAGTTGTTTGAACTTTTAAACTTGAGAAGCTATAAGAATTAAATAAAGAAACTCCATTTTCTGATTTTTTATCTAAGTCATCAAAATTTGTATAATCGTTTACAGTAAAATTAGTGAAAAGTGTTCCTCCATTTTCGACAGTGATACCTAAATTTTTATTTGTGCTATCGTAAATTAAGCCGTTTCCAATTAATTTGCCACCTTTTTTAACAGTGATTTTATGTCCATTTAAATCAATCGCACTAAATTCACCATTTATTGCGCCAGTTCCGCTATTTGTAAAGCCGATTTGAGCACCAAGAATAACTTCACCTTCAATAATTAAGTCTCTATCAAGTTTTAATGTTATTGTTGCATCATTATTACTTATATCATTTCCTTTAACGCCATTAAAAGTGTTGAGAGTTCTGGCTTCTGACACCATCATGCTTACTTTTTTGTATGGTAAATATAACTTTTTGCCTTTTGCAATATTACTTATAGATGATTGAATTACAAATTTCTTTTTTTCATCTTCTTTTAAAGCAATTTGATAGAAAGGATTGATTGTATCATAATGCTTAAAGCCTTCGTCTAGAGTTTCAAACGTTTTATTAACATCGTTAATATCGCTATAGACTTTAAATGCACTTTCAATATCTTTAGAAGTCTTCAAACTAGTTGTTTCGAACGGAAATCCTTCGATATTTTTATTACTATAGTCTTGGAAATAAATGTTTTTAATTGTTGTGTTTCCAAAAGATGGCATAACATTAATTTCAATTTTATTATCGTCTCTTCCGAATTTAAAAGTAGGCGAACCAAAATCGATTGTATCAAAAGCTTTTTCTTCTGTTTTAGTTGTTGCTTCAACATATGTTTTAGGAATATAAAGATTTTCTAAATCAAGGTTAGAAAAAGAATTAAATTGAATATGTTGAAGTGAAGAAGGCAAATAAATATTTTTAATTTTGCTTTTTGAAACACCATTTTCATCTCTTTTAGCCCCAAAAGCACAAAAACCAACAGTACTTATTCCTTCGCCAATTCTAAGTGTTTCAACACTATTAATTGCAGGTTCAAAATCGCTTTCTTTAAATTGCCCAGATGACGCAACGCTTATTAAATTAACAAAATAGCCAAGTGGTCCAATAACAACTTTATTAGGCTTCGTTTTTTCATTAGTTTGATGAAATCCATTAATATATAAATCTGAAGGCATTCTTTGCGTTCCAGTTTCATCTTTAATTCCAACTGTTTTCTTATAGTTATTAAATAATAAATTACTAAAATTGAAACATGTATTAACGCCATCAAATTTATCTTGTTCAAGAACTTTTTTAATAATTAAATAAAAATCGCTACGAGCAAAAGATAAATCGTATCCAGTGAAGTTTAACATATCACCTGTATAATCTTTTGCACCCTCGAGATTGATAGAAAAATCACTTATATAAAAGAAATTTGGATCGTATCCAATTACGTTTGATGTATCAGGAATAGTTCCATCGCTTAAAACCATGGAATATGAATTTACAAGTTCTTCTTTCGCTTCATCGTATTCGTTTAAGATAAAAGGTGGCTCTTTTAATAGTTTTTGGATACTAAACGAATAATTTCCAGAAGAATCTTTTGTAAGATAGTTGCCAATTTCTACATCATCAAGATAGCCATCTCCTTCAGAATCAACAACACGCATAGGTAAATTACCTAAGTCGACATAATATCTATTTGGATTTTCGCTGAAAGAAAAATTAGAAATATTTAATTGCCCAAGATAAATTATTTTAGGAGAATTTAACTTCTCATCCCACTTAACAAGTGTTCCTTTTAAGGTTGAAATGTCAAAATAAAATAACCCTTTTTTCTCATATCCAGGATTGTTTTCATAATATTTATTGAAAGCACTTAAACCTGCACTTTTATATTTTTCATATGGATCTTTTGTGTATTTGCAGCTTGAAATTAGTAATGCAACTCCAACTAAGCTAAGAGAAAGAACTATTTTTTTATTCATTTTCTAGTCTCCTTTATCTTCTACTGGCTTTATACATAACTATTCCACCAGCAACACCTACATTTAAACTATCAATGTTCGACATTTCGATTTTAACAACGTAGTCACTTAGAGAAAGAATATCTTTAGATATTCCTTGTCCTTCGTTACCTAAAATTATCGCATATTTTACGTTTTTCATAAAGTTAAATTTGTCTAACTCAATAGTATTTGAAGATAGCGCTGTAGAGACAACTTTATACCCATTTTTCTTAAGATTTTTAAGTGTATTTGTATCTCCATCAATAGCATTGATTCTAAAAATAGATCCTTGTGATGATTGAATAGTTTTAAATCCATATCTATATGCACAGCCTTTAGTTAAAATTACATCAGTAATTCCAAAAGAAAGTGCTGTACGTAGTAATGTCCCAACGTTTCCAGGATCTTGCACATCATCAAGGAATAAAACGATATCATTATTAATTTCCTTTTCTTTAGGAGAATTGCAAATTGCAAGTAGATTTCTAGAACTTTTATTTTGAGAAATTTTATCCATCAAATCTTGTGGAATTAAATAACAATTGTTGTATATGTCACAAAAATGTTTTTCAGTAGTGAAAATAGTATCAATATACTGTTCTGCCATTTCAATTAAATGTTCTGATTCAATCAAAAATTTACCTTCTTCTTTAGAAAATTTAGTATTTTGCAACTTTAAAGCATATTTTATGAGTTTATTGTCTTTGCTTTTAATCTCTTTAATCATCTGTGCTGTCCCTTTTTAAGTTTCTTATCTACTTCTTTATAATTTGGAAAATATTTATATACTACATTATAAAAATTTTTAGAATGATTTTGTTCATACTCGTGAGCCAATTCATGTACTATTACTGAATCAATAATTTCTGGTGAATAATGAATCAACATAGCGTTATAAACTATCCTCTTTTTTTTATGATAATTGATACCAAACGTAGCCTTTTTCCATACAACATTATATGAATAATTTGCATCAATATTCATCATTTTTCTATACATTTCACTTCTTTCAGTTAAATATGATAAGAAGCTTTTCTTAACTTTTTTATAGAAGTCTTCTTTACCAGTAAATAAAAAATATTTTCCAAAAACTTTTATGAATCCATCGCTAAATGGTTGATACTCACCAAAAATATAGATTCCATTTTCATCTATATCTTCTTCTTTAAATGCTTCATCACCTTTCTTTTTGTTTCTTCTAATGAAATCAGGCAGCAAAACATTTAATACTTCTAGCAATCTTTTTTCACTAATTCTAGAAGGAGAGTTGACATAAAAAACGCCTCCCAAATAGCGAGCAGAGACAGTTCTTCTTCTTAATGAATATTTCATCTCTACTTTATAAGTTTCATTATTAATATCTATCGTATATTCGTTTTTTAACATAGATTAATTATAAGTATATCTATATAATAGTTAAAGTTAAAAAAGGAAGAAAGTATGGAAACTATTTTAGTAAGTGCTTGTCTACTAGGAGACAACTGCAAATATAACGGTGGAAATAACTATAGCAAGAAAGTTGAATTGCTTAAAGAACGCTATAATATTGTCCCAATCTGCCCAGAAGTATTTGGTGGATTAAAAACACCTAGAGTACCAAGCGAAATCAAAGACGATGCAGTAATTAGCAAAAATGGCAAAGATGTTACATTCAATTTCAATGAAGGTGCACATAAAGTTATTAATATTGTTAACTTCTTGCATATTAAAAAAGCTGTTTTAATGGAAAGATCGCCATCTTGTGGTGTACATCAAATTTATAATGGCAAATTCAATGGAACTTTAATTAATGGTATGGGTTACACTTCACGTTTATTAAAGGCAAAAGGTGTTCAATTATATACAATTGATGAAATTGATGAATTAATTGAAGATAAGAAAGAAAATAATAGCAATGAAAATAAAGAATCTAATTTATAAAATAAGTTTTACTGCTATTATCGCTGCACTTGTATTTGTAGCAACAGTATTTATTTCAATCCCATATGCTGGTGGAGCAGGTTATTTCAATCTAAGTGATGGGTTAATTATCTTCTCAACAATTTATTTTGGACCAATCGTTGGAATATTTGGTGGAATTATTGGTACTTCTTTAGGCGATTTATATGCTGGATATGCAAACTGCATACCATTTACAATATTAGCTAAAGGATTAGAAGGATTAGTGTGTTTCTTACTCTACTCATTCTTAAAAGATAAAAAATACTTAAATTATTTAGCATTTATAATTCCTCCAATCTTCATGGTTGCTTCTTATATTCCTTATTATTTAATTTATGATGATGGGCAAGGAGTTTTAGCCTTAATATCTTCATGTTATGACTTAATTCAAGGTTTATCTGGAATTATTGTTGCAATTAGCTTATACACTGTATTTAAGAAAATCACTCTACCAAGTGGTTTTAAAAAGGAAGAATTGCATTTAAAACTTAAAACAAAAACTACAAAATAAAAAACCTTTAGTATTTTGATAAAAGAATTATTGAATTTTTTCGCTTTTTATCATAATATTAATGGGCTTGCGCTAGTAGCTCAACTGGATAGAGTGTTTGGCTACGAACCAAAAGGTTGCGGGTTCGACTCCTGCCTAGCGCGCCACTTTCTTAAAAAATAGTTCGGTGAAAACCGAACTTTTATTTTGCTTTTATATTAAATAATTACCTATTTTTAATAATTTTATACATTTCATCA
This sequence comes from uncultured Mollicutes bacterium, assembly GCA_900545015.1. Taxonomy (GTDB): domain Bacteria; phylum Bacillota_I; class Bacilli_A; order RFN20; family CAG-826; genus Onthovivens. The sequence continues at coordinate 111,817 of UQXJ01000001.1, forward strand.
AAATCTAATGAAAGTTGGTATTTAAAAAGATCTTTTTCTTTTATCCAAAAGACTTCTCCTTCTTCGCTTTCTTTTAAAGCACCTGAAAACTCATTTGTTTTATAAAGAAGTCCGATATATCTAACGCCATCACCCCATGGCCGCTCTTTAATTCCACATAAAATAGGGTTTTTAATATCTAAACCTGTTTCTTCTTTAATTTCTCTAATTACAGCTTCTTCAAGAGTTTCATTAATTTCAACGTGACCTCCAGGAAATGTTATTCCAGGCCAATCACTTTTTGTTCTATTTTGGACTAATATATTTCCTTTCTCGTCATAAACCATGCACATATTAGAAAGTATTACTGTGCTTGTCTTTTTATCTTTTTCCATATTAATCAATTATAAATTCATCCCTATTTTTAATATAATTTTCAATTACTTTTCTATCCATCAATAGCAATTTATCAAGATCAATCTCATTAATTTTATAAAATTTGATTAAAGTTGATTCTTTGTCTAACGGTGCTATTTTAGCATCACTTCTAACTTTGCTTAAAAATACAATATCAGTGTAATAAGTTACATCACCATTAGGATAACGAAGTCTTGAATCTAACCCCGAATAAACACCAATAAGTTTTAAATTATCAATTTTGATACCTGTTTCTTCTAAAACTTCGCGCTTTATTCCATCTTCTACTTTTTCACCCATATCTAAAGCTCCACCTGGGAAGCATAAAAAGCCATTATCACTTCGTGTTTCTAAAAGTAACTCATCGTCTTCATTAACAACTAAGCAAGCAACACCTACTGCCATTATTTCATCGTGTCCAACTTTTTCTCTTATATATTTAATATAGTCTTTCATGTAAACTCCCATTTATCGATTTATATAGAATTCATCTTTTTCTTCTTTTAACAATTATAAAAGTAATGATACGAAATATCTATACCAAAAGAATTAAAAACATTCAACCACTAATAATCTACTGTATTATACATATATTGATAAAATTATTTATTTAGATTGTATATAATAAATTTTTATAAATATTTATTAATTATATGCATAACTATCGTATATTTTTTTTAAATATAAAATTTAATACTTAATATTTTTATAATTAAATTTTATATGCTACATTTATATAGATTTCTTTATACTATGTATACGTTTTACTTATTAATTTCATTCTTTTATTAGTAAAAACATTTTATTTTAATGCTTTATCGAGTTATCAATACATGTTAGAAT
>UQXJ01000002.1 GCA_900545015.1 uncultured Mollicutes bacterium
AAAATCATCAAATAAAGTGATAAATTCTTCCTCAAATAATCTGACTAGCCACAATATGCAATATCTCAATGTATATCAATTTCTTTTGTTTTTAGATTTTATTTAAAAACTCTTTAAATTATGTGTATCTCGTTATTACTGATAAAACGAACAAACATTTTTTATAAATTGATATAATAAAGGTATGAAAAAAAGATTATCTTTGATTTTTTTATGTTTTGCATTTGCTATTAACGGATGTTCTAATTCTATTAATCCTTATTTAGAAAGGCCAATAGATACAAATTTAGAGTTTTGGATTACTCAAAAGGTAACTTTCGATGAATTTAAGGATAAGGGATGTACTTTTTTACCTGGTTGGTTTGGAGCTGATGAGTATTTAGATAGTCGTTATCAGGCTGACATTTCTACTGGAATAGTTAGAGCTCCTGAAATTCATGTAACGTATCTTGTTACTGGATATCCCGATACTTTAGACGATAGAACTATTACACAAATTGAAATAACAGATCCTACAATAAATGTTTATGGATTAACTATTAATTCAAATCAAAAAGATATAAAAGAAAGAATTAGTGAAATTCCAAAGTCATCCATTAATGAAAATACATTCATTGATCAATTCTTTTCTTTTAGTATTGGCAAAGCTATTTTTCATTTTTATACTAACAAAATAACAATTTCCGTTCCTGTTACGAATAAAGAAGGTGTCGAGTTTTAATTGACACTGAACAATTTAAAATATGATTTTAAATATAAAAAATTCAATTCAATTTAAAAAAGTGGTATTATCTTAGTCGGGAATGATGTCTCCCATCTATTTTATAGAAAACCGCAAATTAAAGCTGATGACGTCTATGATTTTGTCATAGAAGCATCAGCTTTTTCTATGACTAGGAGGCAATATGGATATATTTTTATCATTATTTATAATTTTTGGAGGAGGAATCCTAGGTGGTTTTATATTTGAGAAGATAAAACTTCCTAAACTTGTATGGTATATCATCCTTGGAATTTTAATCGGGCCATCTGTTTTAAATTTAGTTGACGATACACTTATTTCAATTTCATCCTATTTAAGACAAATTGCTTTAGTAATTATTTTAACAAGAAGTGGTCTTTCTTTAGACTTTAAAAAGATTAAGAAAATTGGTAGGCCAGCCTTATTAATGTGCTTTATTCCTGCAACTTTTGAAATTATAGGAATTACTGTGTTTGGACCTATGATTTTAAATATAAATTATTTAGAAGCAATGCTACTTGGATCAGTACTTGCAGCAGTTTCTCCAGCAATTGTCGTACCTAGAATGATTAATTTAATAAATGAAGGCTATGGAAATAAAAACTCCGTTCCTGAGCTCATAATGGCAGGAGCATCATGTGATGATATTTTTGTAATTGTATTATTTTATTCCTTTAAAAAACTTGTTGCGACTTCAAATTTTGATGCGTGGGGCATAAGTCAAATTCCTATGTCAATTATTACTGGAATTTTACTTAGTATAATTGCAGGCCTTTTAATGTTTTTAGTAATCAAATATTTAAGATTTAATAAAATAATTAATACAATCTTGATGCTAGGAATATCATTAGGAATGATTGCATTAGAAAATGCTTTAAAGAATTATTTTAGTATTTCCTCTTTACTTGCAATTATCATAATGGCTCTTATTATTAATAATTTTAAAAAGGAAGAAGCGAAAGAAATTCAAACTTCATACAATGCTTTATGGCAAGGATTTGAAATATTATTATTCGTTCTAGTTGGCGTTGCGACAAATGCTCAATATGCATTTTCAAAAGAGGGCGCTTTAATTGCTGGTTTAATTTTTATTGCTTTAATATTTAGAAGTATAGGCGTGATTTGCTGCGTTATTGGGACAAAATTCAATATTAAAGAGAAAATATTTATCATTGTTTCTTATCTTCCTAAAGCAACAGTTCAAGCATCAATTGGAGCAATTGCATTAAACGAAGGACTTGCATGTGGAGAAATAATTTTAACTGCAGCTGTTGTTTCAATATTAATTACTGCTCCTCTTGGTGCGATATTAATGGATAATTTATATAAGAAATTATTACTCAAAGATAACATTGAAAATATAGATGAAAATCATATAATTAAGTTAGAAAAGTAAGAAAGGTAAGAAAATGAAGAAAGTTGAAGATAATCATTTTATTGTGAGCGTAAAAGTTGGTCCAAAAGGACAAATAACAATGCCAAAAGAAGCTCGTGAAATGTTTGATATTAAAGAAGGCGATACTTTAATGGTTATGGGCGATAAAGCAAGAGGAATTGCAATAGTTAAAGCAGATGCTTTATATGATTTGATGGAGGGACAAACAAATGTATGAAATGCTAAAAGTTGAAGAAATAAATAAAAATTATCCTACCTTTTCTTTAAAAAATGTTTCTTTTTCTGTAACCCCAGGTGAAATTATGGGTTTCATTGGAAGAAATGGTGCTGGAAAAACAACAACATTAAAATGCATTATGAATTTAATTCATTATGAAAGTGGTGCCATTTATGCGTTTGGAAAGAACATGAAAACTGATGAACTTGAGTGCAAACAAAGAATTGGCTTTGCTTTAAGTGAAATTAATTATTATCCAAATAAAACTATCCGACAATTAATGAAAGTAACTAAAAAATTTTATAAGGAATTTAACGATAAAAAATTTGAAGAAGCTTGCAAATTATTTAATCTAAATTTTGATAAAAAGATAAAAGAATTAAGCAGTGGCATGAAAGTTAAATACTCAGTTGCAATTGCTTTATCTCATAACGCTGAACTTTTAATCCTTGATGAACCAACTTCAGGTTTAGATCCAGTTTCTAGAGATGAAATTTTAGACATTTTTAGAAAAATAGTAAAAAATAAAGATAGGGCAATATTATTTTCAACTCATATAACAAGTGATTTAGATAAATGCGCAACAAATATTACATATATTCACGATGGCTCAATTGTTTTTACTGGTTCTAAAGAGAAATTTGTAGATTCGTATTATTTTATTAATGATTTGACTAAAAATAAGGATTTAATTAAGGAATATATTTCATATAAAGAACTTGATGATCATATTGAAGGATTAATTCATGCAAATAAAAAAGATTATTTTGTAGCTAACGGAATCGAACCTATTGTTCCAGATTTAGAACAAATAATGGTTTATTTAGAAAGGAAAAATAACGATGAAAGCTTTGATTTATAAAGAATTTAAATTAGCGGTGCATCCATTATGCTATTTCTTTATTTTGCTTTTTCCAGCAATGATCTTGATACCGAGTTATCCTATTGCAATTGGTTTTATTTATATTTTAGTCTGCTATCCTATTCTTTTTCTTGGTGCTAGTAAAGGTGAGCAAAGTAATGACTTATTATTCTCGACATTACTTCCCGTAAGAAAGAAAGACATAGTTCTTGCTAGAATTATTACCATCCTCATTTTACAAGCAACATTTATTCTTGTAATGAGTTTATATTTACCACTTGCAATATACCTTGAGCCTATAATTTCAGCAGGAAGCGAAGTACCTCCTGAGATTCCTGGATTTGGATTAAATAGCTATGTTTTAAATTTAGGAATCTGCATAATTGGCTTAGCAATTTCTGATTTAATATATCTTTCAATTTATTATAGAAAGGGTTTATCTTTAATTCTTTCTTCTCTTTGCTCGATGATATTTTTCGGAGTTTACACTAGCGTGTTTACAATTGCACTACCATGTTTACCAGAATTTAGTTTTTTAAATTCAATGAATTTAGGATATCAATTTATTGTTCTTGCTGTAGCCATCATTGTTTCTTTTTTAATTCATTTATTAACGTATAAAATTTCAGCAAAGCTTCTTGATAGAGTTGATTTCTAAATAACTAGCAATTTAATGCAAAGCAAAAAAATAAAACCCTTTATTTATCAATTTATTAAAAATAAGTTGATTTTTAAAGGGTTTTTATCTTTTTTTGAATACTTCTTGAACATATTCATCGTTAATTTGCTTTATTTTAAATCCATTATTTAATGAATAACATTCAATTAATTCGTTGTATTGATATCTGTTATTTAATTCATTATAAATTCTTTTTGTGTCTTTCTTTTTAAGACCTTTAAAGCCGTTTTCTTTATATCTTGTTAATAAGATAGTTATAAATTCTTTTGTCATTGAATGCATAAAATATCCATCAACAAAACGATTAAAAAACTTAAGTGGTTCAGCTTGATTAAAGTTTTTCTTTAGATAAGTTTTACTAGCTGAAATCATATCGCAAACATATTCAATTGAATACTTATAAGGCATTTTTCTTATAATTAAATCACCTCTATATTGATCAATCCAATATTCATAATGATGTTTATTGTGATTTGTATGATGAAGAAAAACATTTGAGAATAAGTGATTATCAAATCTTTCATTTACTATAGGTGAATAACTACCATTATAATATTTTGCACTAGGAAAAAGTTCACATGGTTCGTATTTAGATAAATCGTGAACCAAACCTCTAAAAGGTATTCCACATTTAAAGCAATGTATAAAAACTAGAAATCTATGCTTGTTAACAGTATGAATTTGCTTTAATAAATTACTCATCCTTAATATATTAATACAAATCTTTATGCATTTGTTTCAGTTTTTAAAAAATCTTTTCTGATATTACCTTTTATTAAATAGTGAATTATACCAAAACTCATTGCAAGAATTGAGAATGTCCAAGCCAACATGTCTGAGAACGCTAGACCAATATAAGAAGCATCAGATACAGGATTATTTGGATTAACTAATGATGGAATAAAGAAAACGATTAAAAATCTTCCTAATAATTCAACTATTCCGGAAATTAAAGGATAAATAGGCTTTTGAACACCTTGAAGTGTATTTCTTAAAATGAATAATAAACCAAGAAAGACATAAAAAGAGCAATCAACTATCATATATGTAGAAGCATAGAACTTAACTCTATCGTTAATTGATTCTGGATTTAAGAATAAATAAACAAATGAGCCATTAACTGAAGTTGAGATGCCTAAAATAGCTAAGCCTATATAGAAACATAACATAAGTTTGATTGATGCTTTTAATCCTTCATTTATCCTCTCTAGATTTTTAGCACCATAGTTTTGCCCACTATAAGAAAGCATTGCAGCACCGATTGCATTAAAAGGAGTCATTAAAAAATCGTTATATTTAACACCAACTCCATAACCTATTTGGGCATTATGAATAAGAGGTGAAGTATCAAAATTAATGACTGCTTTTTGTAAAATAATTAGTCCAATAGCAAGAATTGAGAATTGGAAAGCTAGTGGAATGCCTTGTTTTAAATGTTCAAAAGTAAAAGACCAAGATGTTTTAAAATCAGATAACTTTAATCTTAAAAACTTATATCTAATAAATGTATAAGCAAAGCAACCAAAAGCAGCTAAAAATTGAGAGAGAATTGTAGCAAAAGCAGCTCCTGCAACTTCCCATTTAAATACAACAATGAATAGAACATCTAATACGATGTTTAAAATGGTTGAACCTATAAGAAATAATAAAGGTGTTAAACTGTCCCCTATACTTCTTAAAACGCTAACAATTAAGTTATAGAAAATTTGAGCAAAGATACCAATATAGATTATTGATAAATAAGCTTTCGCATATTCGAAGGAATTGTTTTCTTGATTTAGACCAATTAGATTTAATAATGGTGTAACAAGAGGAAGGAAGATTGCTGTTAAAAGAATGGAAGTTATGACAGAAAGAATGATTTGAGTAGCAAAACTTTTTCTTATTCCATCTTCGTCTTTTGCGCCTGCTTTGTTACTTGTGATTACACTAAAGCCAGCAGTACATCCAAATGCAAATTGAATAACAATGAAAAATAATCCATAAACATCATTAACACCTGCGACTTCTTGAGAACTGAGATTTTGGCCAACAATTATTGAATCACTAATAGTATAAATTTGTTGGAAAATTAAGCTTAATAAGATAGGAAGCATAAAAATTAATAGTGATTTTAATGACTTCCCTTCTGTTAGATCGATAGGTTTAAACAAGTTAACAATTCGTTCTTTAATACTCATAAATCAATGCCTCTATTTAAAACACGAATATTTAAATAATTTTTACATTATATGTAAATATTGAAACCGCTTTCAAAGTTTAAAAGTTAATTTTAACAAAAAAGTTGAGTTTTGCAGGCTTTTTAATTTTAAAAGTAGTAAATTAGTAGATATCTAGTAATTTTTAAGTAAAAAAACTAATTATATTTTTACAAAATATAAAAAAATTATTTCTAAAATTTTACAAGTTTATTTTTATAATTTATAATTTAGATATGCCATACGACAAGATTGTTTATATTATTGATTCCGTCGCATCTTTTGTGATATTTTTTTTCTTATGCTTTCTTTGGTATTATTTGAGCTATTTTGTAATTGCTACTAAAAAGCCAAAGCAATTCCCTAAAGCTGAAGAAAAGGCTTCTTTTGGAATTCTTGTACCTGCAAGAAATGAATCGAAAGTTATACGCAATATTTTGGAATCTTTATCAAAATTAGATTATCCAGTTGATAAGTATGGGGTTTACATTATTGTTGAAACTCTTGAAGATCCTACATGTGAAATTTGTAAGGAATACGGCCCAAATGTGCACATCATTGTAAGAGGTGATTTAACTAATAGACGTACAAAAGGTTTTGCTCTTGATGATGCTTATCATTATTTAAAAAATAAAAATATTCATTATGATGCATATATGATTTTTGATGCTGATAATGTTGTGAGCTCAAATTATTTATTATTAATGAACGATGTTTACCAAGCTGGATATCAAATTGGCGTTGGATATAGAAGTTTTACAAACGCAACAAAAAACTGGATTTGTTCATGTAGTGCAACATTATTTTCTTTTATGAATCAATTCACTTCAAAAGGAAGAACCTATTTGTTTAAGAAAGCGACTTTGACTGGAACTGGATATTTTATAAGAAGTGAAATTGTTGATGATGCAGGTGGTTGGATATGGAACGGAATGACTGAAGATGTCGAATTAACAACTTACTGCTATTATCACAATATTACAATGTGTTATTACCCATTTGCTCGTTATTTTGATGAACAAGCTGAGAAAATGGGTGTTTTAAGAAAACAACATGTTAGATGGGTATGGGGATTTTTTGAGAATCGTAAGAGATTCAAAGAAGGACATAAAGTTTACCAACCAGAGAGTAAAAGAAAGAGAAGAAATTCCCTTATTGAATATAATTCAAGCATTTATCCTTTTTTAATTTTAGTTGTTTCTCTTTTAGTTTGTGCAATTGCTTCTTTAGTTATTGCAATTATCGGAAATGTTAGAGGATTTGAAGATTATGGATGGCTATATGCTCATGCCGCTTTCCAATTCTCTTTACTTTATATAACTTTTGTTTTTATCGCTGCATTCACATTAGGAATTGATAATAAAAACTTAAAATTTTCTGGTGGAAGATGTGTCATTGTTTGCTTAACATATATTTTCTTCTTTCAAAGTTTTTTAATTGCTTTCCTTGAAGGTTTATTCTGCAAGAAAAAGAGAACTAATTGGGTAGTAATTGAACATAAGGGTGATATTGTTGATAAACAAGCTTTGGAGGCAAATAATAAGAATGCTAGCAAATGAAAAACCTAAAAAAGGAAAAGTCTATTATTATTCTGATTTACTTAATGATGACTTTGAAACTACTAATTTAAAAAGAAATCCTTTGCCAAAAGATTATAAATATATTAGAGGAAGAATTTTTAATTTCTTTTCTTTTCTTTTATATTACATGATTGCTGTACCTGTTTTAACGATTGTATGTTTCTTTTGTGGGGTAAGAGTAAAAGGGAAAAAGAATCTAAGAAAAGTTAAAAAAGAAGGTGCTTTTCTTTATATGAATCACACATCTTTTTTAGATACGTTTGTTGTTCAATGCTATGTTCAACGCTTTAAAAGAACACATATCATTGGTTATACTGATGCTCTTGATTTGCCTTGTGGAATTAGTTTCTTAACTCAACAATTAGGTTATCTCCCTCTTCCTACAAGTGTAAGTGACTATAAAAAGTTTGATGAAGCATTAAAACATTTTATAGGTAAGAAAAGAAATATTTTAATTTTTCCTGAAGCTCATATTTGGCCTTATTACAATAAAATCAGACCTTTTATATCAACTTCATTTAAATATGCAGCCAAACTAAATGCACCAGTTGTTCCCTTAGTAACTTGTTACCGCAAATCAAAAATTAGTTCTAAAGCTATACCAGTTATTTATATAGGTGAACCTATTTATCCGAAGAAAGACTTAAATATAAATCAAAATAAAGAATATTTAAGAGATGAATGCTATAAAGTGATGTGTGATTTTGCAGAAAAATATAGCACATATGAATATTGCAAATTTGTATATAAAGAAAAGGAGACACAAGATGAGAACAAGATCTAAATATATTATTGATAAGTCCTTTTTTACTAGACTTGCACTCTATTTTATTCTTACTTTTTTAATTTTAACTATTTTTATTGGTAGCGTAGTTTCATTTTGCTATTTAGCTGGCATACCAATTAGCGGAATGCCTGATAATGTTTGTGAAGAAGGAACATCAGCTTATAATTTCATTTATTGTTTCTTCTTTAAACAAAAAGATGGAAAACTTTATTGGTTTTTATATTATTTCCTTATTGTTTTAGCAATTGCTGCTTTTTTATGTCTAGTAATTGTAAACGTATTTTATATTGCAAATAGATTTTATTTCCAACGTCTAGTAAAAGAAAAAAGTTTTGGAGCAGTTATTTATAAAATTGAACATAAAAAAGTTTATTATTTGCTTTTAAAAATGAATTATGGACATACATCACTTTGCAAAGGTCATCAAGAAGTAGGAGAAACTAATGCTCAAACAGCCATTAGAGAAATAAAAGAAGAAACTAATCTTGATGTTGATTTAAATATGGATTTTGTTTCAAAAATTAAATACAAACCTTCCGATTTAATTATTAAAGATGTTTATTTTTATTTAGCAACTCCTAAAGATAATAATGCAGTTGCTCAAGATTTACATGACCAAGAAGTAAAAGATTTTGAATGGTGCGACTATAATGAAGCTCTTTTTAAAATTACATATGACCTTGATCGAGATGTTATAAAAAAAGCTCATCGATATATTAAAAAACATAATTTAGTATTGAAATAATTAAAATAATTCATTTTTTTTAAAATATGTTATCATTTTAGTAGATAACAAATAGGCATCTTCGTTCTTTGTATAACTCTAAAATTCTTTGCTTAATTTGCTATTATTCCAAAAATAATAGTATTTAAATCGTTTTGAGAGTTGTATAAATTATTATTAAAAGGATAGAAAACTATGAAAAACAAAATTTCTCTTTTAATGCATTTAAACGCTTTATTATTAGCCGCTGCATTATGTGTAATTTTAACAGCTTTAGTTTCAGACTTTGGTATACTTGGAGCAGAAATTTATTTTGGAATTTCTTTAACGTATTTTTCTTTAAATGTTTTACCTCTTCCTTTTATATATAAATTTTATAAGAAGAAAAAAACTGAAAACATGGTAGATTTTAGTGGATATGTTTCATTATTTTTTAGTTATTTATTATTTGCTGCTTCTATCTATTGTCTTGTTTTATTTTGCTCTACGTTCTCATTCATGTATGGTGTATTCCCTTTTATAATTTCACTATTTATGTTAATTATTTCATTAACGTTTTTTGGAATTTCTTTATTTTTTACAATTTCATCATTTATTGAATGTAAGAAAAAAAGAAATCACAACTCAGATGCAAAAGTTAATATTTGACCGTTTTTAACTAATTTATAGTACTTAATTCTTTATTGATATTAATTTTTGTGACTTTTCTTGCTATAATTATCACACGCCTGCTTAGCTCAGTTGGTAGAGCAACTCATTCGTAATGAGTAGGTCGTAAGTTCGATCCTTATAGCCGGCACCATTTGTAAATTATAAGACTGATAAATTTAATCGGTCTTTTTTTATTAATATAATGTGTAATCTTTAAAAAAATAATCGCTTCCAATCATGCTAGAAAAACTGCCAGTTATTAATATACGTATTTTTTGAATAATTGAATTAAATAAAAGAGGGTATACCTCTTTAAGATATATCCTCTAATAAATTTTATAATCTTTATTTTAAGATTATTTTAACACTGTGAAAGTATTAGCAAGTTTACCTTCTTTATCTGTATAATTTGTAAATTTAACTAGAATATTAATTTCCATAGCAACTTTTTTTGTATTTGAAATTACAAATGTGTCAGTAGGTGCTGTTTGACTAATTTTAATGTCATTAGTTGCGTCATAAATGGTTAATGGATTTTTTTCGCCTGTTGTATAACATGAATCTCCAATTGTATTTACCCTCATAGTAATTTTTGAATTTGCAGGAAGTGATAATATAGTTTCAAAGTAATGTGATTCATTTTTCTTTAAAGTAACTGTTGCAGTTTTACTTGAAGTTATTGCACCTTGTCTAAACATCAAGTAAGGAACTTTGACCTTATTTATATATCTATCTGAGAATTTAGATTTGTAGTTTTTATCATTTAGGCCAACTCTAGTAAATTTAAAAAGTACATTTTTGTCGCCTTTTGTTACGATTGGAACAGGTAAATTATTTACTCTAAGCTCTAAAACTTGTAAAGGAACATCAAGTTTACTGGTCATAATATAATCACCTACTCTAAATGTACCTTTTGTAATTGAAATAGACCACATAGTAAATGAATTCATACTATTGTAAATTGTTACATCATCAAGACCATTAGCATAAGCACTTGAGTCGCCTTCTTCATAATTAACTAAAACAATGCTAGTAATATTCTTTGAGATTGCGAAATTATCATTTCCTAATGATAAATCAGCGACAGGAATATTATGTCTTCCTAATTTCTTATATTCAGCTTTATTAGCTTTTAAAGTGAGTAGTGCTGGTTCTTTTAATGTTGGACTTTCGACTTTAAAACTTTGGATGTCAATTGAAGTGATAGAAGTGTCAGCATCGGCTGTTGCGTCATATGCTTTATCGTGGAATCTCTCAACTGAAACTTCGTATGGGTTTATTTTAAATGTAGATACAGAAATTTCACCTTTAGCATAGTTTGCGTTACCTTTAGAATAAATTCTTACATTATATGTACCAGTGTTAGTTGGAGCGGTTGTGCTATATGATGAATCTGCTTCATCACTTAATTTATATTGAATTTCACAAATTCCTTTGATTTTTTCATCAATTGTATAATCACTTTCTGTAATTCCTTGTGGGTTTCCAGAATAGGTTCTATCTGCAATTTCATTAATTGATCCTTTATCAGTAATTACATTTATAAAACCACAATATTTACATGCTTTTCCACCTTCTTCATAAACGTGAGCTTCAGGCTCTTTTTCGATTTCTTTATGCTTATATGAAGCACAAGTTGAAACTTGCTTATGTGAAGTTCCATCAATTGAAACATATTTCCATGTATGAGCTTCGATATCTTTTTTTATTGGAGTATCGTGCTTACAAGTAGTTTCTTCCCAGTGATTTTCGTTATCGTAGTTATATCTCCAGTTATGAAGAGCTGATTTTCTACAGTTCTTGTTTCTTCATAATTACAAACTTTACATAATCTATGTTCGGTTGCATTAACATCGATATCAGCTTCAGTTTTTATTTCCCAATTGCCAAAATTGTGTTTTGCAAAGTCAGCAATTATTTGTTCATGAGCACCTGGAGTTGTTTTATCACAAGTACTTATATGCCAATGTCCTGTTTCATCACTTATCCATTTAGTATTATCAATAGTGTGAGTTCCACTATCTGCAATAACTCTTCTGGCTTCGTAATTACAAATTGTACAGACACCCTTTTCAACTTTATCTACGTGTGTTGAAGCTTCGGTTAATGTAGACCAAACGAAATTATGACTTCCTAAACTATCTTTTTCGTCACAATTTTCATCAGCACATGTGTGCCAATGAGATTTTTCATCGGTTTCCCACTTTTCTAAAAAGTTATGTTGATGTTCTTTATTACAGCTTGATACGACTAATGCTGAAGAAAGTAAGAACACTAAAGAAAGAGCGGAGCCTAAAATATTTTTCCTTTTTTCCATAATATTTCTCCTTGTTCTAAAAAAATATCACTTTCAAGAATTAATTACCCATGCCATATGGCACTTTTTGAAAATTATTTTGGTAAAAAATGTAGATACATTATTAAATAAGGATTTAGGTAGGATAATTTTGTGAATTTTTCATGAATTTCTCGTGAATTTCTACTAAGGAATAGAATTGACATTATTTTTAAAGATAGTAATATGAGCAAATATTTGATAGACTACTTCAAAAGATGGGAATTATTATGTTAATTACGTTAAATGGGTTTCAACCAGAACGCCCAGCGTGTCGACCATGGAGCCTTGTGCCTTTATTATGTATCTTCATTGGGCTTTTGACACTTATAGGAATAGCGTTTCTTGCTAGATATATTTATAGAAATAAAAAAGAGAAATTACTAAATGGAATAATCTTAATTTATGGATTATTATTCTTAGGACTTGAAATTTATCATGAAATAAATCGATATTTTGCTTTTGGACACTATGATTTTTCAAGTTTTCCTTTTCAATTTTGTAGTATCCCAATTTATTTATGCTTAGTTTTACCTTTCATAAAGAATGAAAAAGTAAGAATGCCAATATTTTATTATCTTGGTACATATTGTCTTATAGCTGGTTCAATACCTTTATTTTTAGGGCAAGGACAACTTTGCAGATGGAGTAATATTTTTGATGTTATTCGTTCATTTTTATGGCATATTTTAATCCTTCAAGTTGCCATCTTATCTTTAGTTTATGCACGTATTGGATATGATTTAAAGAAGACTTATAAATATTTTGTTCAATCAGTCTTTATCTTTGTCGGTTTAACTATAATTGCTCAACTCATTAATGTTACTTTACATTACACAGGTGGAATTAATTATGCACCAAATGACGGAAAACCATTTAAAGACGTTACTAATACACCATTTTTTGATCCTGATTCAGCTTCATGTTTTTATATTTCACCATTCTTTGTTTCAAATATGCCAGTATATTCAAAGATTTGGCTTTCATGTGGATGGGCTGTTAATCATATTTTATATGTATTGAGTTTTTCTTTATTAGCTACAATCATATATTTTATTAATTATTTAATAAGAAGAGTTATAGTTTTTTATATAAAGAAAAAAGAAGTTGCAAAGTGTTAAAGAACAAAAAAAGCTGACGGTTGATCAGCTTTTAATTTGATTAGAAATACCTAATAACTTATTTGCTCTTTCAATATCTTCTTTTGTTGGCTCTTTGATATCGTTAAGTTGATACTCTAAGCCGAGTTCTTTATATTTAAAAATTGCAAATGAATGATAAGGTAATATCTCAAATTTTTCGACAGTTTTTAATGAAGAAACAAACTCTCTTAATTTAATAAGATCTTCTTCAGAATCTGTAATAGTTGGGACAAGAACATGCCTTATCCACATTCTTTTATTGTGGTCACTTAGATATTTAGCGAGTTCAATAATGTTTTCATTAGATTGAGATGTGAGCCATTTATGTTTTTCGTTATTAATTTCTTTAATATCTAAGATGAATAAATCAGTTACATTTAATAATTTATTAAATTTCTCTAAATATTTTTCATCGAGTCTAAATGGTTTACCACTTGTATCAATACAAGTGTTTATTCCTGCAATTTTTGCAAGTGTAAATAATTCAATTAAGAAATCCAATTGGAGAAGTGGTTCACCGCCACTAACGGTAATACCTCCTTCTTTTTTCCAATAAGTTTTATATTTTAGAGCTTTTTTAATGAGTTCTTCTGGAGACATTTTGGTTGAGTCATCTCTATACCAAGTGTCTGGATTGTGACAATATTTGCATCTCATCGGACAACCTTGGAGAAAAATGACAAATCTAATACCAGGTCCATCAACAGCTCCAAAAGTCTCTATAGAATGTATATTGCCTAAACTCATAGTTACATTGACTTGTGGCAAGTTCTTGAGATAACGTCGAGTTGTTGTTCTTTAGTTAAATCGATGAATTTAACAGCGTATCCACTAACTCTGATTGTGAAGTTAGCGTATTCTTCTTTTTCTGGATGTTCCATAGCATCAATTAACTTTTCAACGCCAAATACGTTAACGTTTAAGTGGTGAGCACCTTGATCAAAATATCCATCAAGAATGTTTACAAGGTTATTAACTCTTTCATTTTCTGAATGGCCTAAAGCATCAGGTGAAATAGTTTGTGTATTTGAAATACCATCTAAAGCATATTCATATGGTAATTTTGCAACTGAGTTAAGTGAAGCGAGAAGACCTGATTTTTCTGCACCATAACTTGGGTTTGCACCTGGAGATAATGGTTCACCTTGTTTTCTTCCATCTGGTAATGTACCTGTAGCTTTACCATAAACAACGTTTGAAGTAATAGTTAAGATAGAAGTTGTAGGTTCTGAATTTCTATATGTTGGGTTTTTCTTAATTTTGCCCATGAATGTTTTGAGTAAGTTAACAGCAATTTCATCAGCTCTTTCATCATCATTTCCGTATCTTGGGAAGTCTCCTTCGATTTCGAAGTCTGTAGTGATTCCGTTTTCATCTCTAATTGCTTTAACTTTTGCATATTTGATTGCGCTTAATGAGTCAACAACATGGCTGAATCCTGCAATACCTGTAGCAAATGTTCTTCTAACATCTGTATCGATTAAAGCCATTTCAGCAGCTTCATAGTAGTATTTATCGTGCATGTAGTGAATTAAGTTAAGTGCGTTAACATATAATTTTGCTAACCGATCCATCATAACGCTATATTTTGCTAATACTTCATCATAATTTAAATATTCACTTGTAATTGGTTGATATGCTGGAGCAACTTGAGCTTTTGTGATTTCATCCTTACCACCATTGATTGCGTAAAGTAAACATTTTGCTAAGTTAGCTCTTGCACCAAAGAATTGCATTTCTTTACCTGTTTGTGTAGCACTAACACAGCAGCAAATTGAGTAATCATCACCCCAAACTGGTCTCATAACATCATCGTTTTCATATTGAATTGATGAAGTAGTGATTGAAATTTTACTTGCATATTTTTTGAAGTTTTCACTTAAACGTGATGAATATAAAACTGTTAAGTTTGGTTCAGGTGATGGACCCATATTTTCGAGTGTGTGTAAGAAACGGAAATCGTTCTTTGTAACCATATCTCTTCCATCATCTCCAATGCCTGCGACTTCAAGTGTTGCCCAGACTGGATCGCCTGAGAACAATGCATTATATGAAGGAATTCTTGCGAATTTAACCATTCTAAATTTTAAAACGATTTGGTCAACTAATTCTTGAGCTTCAGCTTCAGTAAGAGTGCCTTCTTTTAAATCTCTTTCAATATAGATATCAAGGAAAGTTGAAATTCTACCAACTGACATAGCAGCACCATTTTGTGTTTTGATAGCTGCAAGGTAGCCAAAGTATAACCATTGGAATGCTTCTCTAGCATTTTGAGCTGGTTTTGAAATATCAAATCCATAGCTTGAAGCCATAACTTTCATTTCATTGAGTGCTTTAATTTGATCAGCGATTTCTTCACGAATTCTAGCAACTTCTTCAGACATAACTCCACATTCGTGTTCGAGCATGTCTTCTTTTTTCTTTTCAATTAAATAATCAATACCGTATAAAGCAATTCTTCTGTAATCGCCAACGATTCTTCCTCTACCATAAGTATCGGGTAAACCTGTGATAATCTTAGCGTGTCTAGCAGCTTTGATTTCATTTGTGTAAACATCAAAAACTCCTTGGTTATGTGTTTTGTGATATTTTGTAAAAATTGTGTGGAATTCTGGGTTTGGTGTATATCCGTAAGTTTTTAAAGCTTCTTCAGCCATTTTAATTCCACCATAAGGCATAAATGCTCTCTTTAATGGTTTATCTGTTTGTAAACCGACAACTTTTTCAAGTGTTTTATCACTTGTAATGTATGCTGCACCATAAGCGCTGATTCCTGATACGACATTAGCTTCCATATCAAGGACACCACCTTGAGCTCTTTCTATTTTTTGTAAACGTTTGATTTCATCCCAAAGTGTAGAAGTAGCTTTAGTTGGTCCAACTAAGAAGCTTTCATCTCCTGAATAGCTTGTATAGTTCTTTTGAATAAAATCTCTAACATTGATTTCACTGGTCCAATGACCGTTATTAAAATCTCTCCATTCTTGTTTCATCTAATCTTTTTTCCTTTCTTGACTAGCATATATTAAGGGTCAAAAGGTCTTGTGTCAATAAAGATGCAATAAAAAAATTAAATACTTTTTGGATATATTTTTTTAAGCAAAAATATGGTAAAAATATCCTGTTTTTAGGACATAAAAATGAAATATTATTAATCCCTTCTATTTTTAAAAAATACGCGTTTTGCAAGGCTTTTGATTATACTAGTAGAAAAATAGTAGATATTTAGTATATTTTTGTATTAAAAAAAGTTCGGTTTCCCGAACTTTAATTATTCATTAAATAACATTAAATAAATATCTGTTTCTTGAGGAGTTACGCCAGCATGAGCACCCTTAAAACCGATAGGATTTTCACCGTTATAAAAAATGTATTTGTCTTTAGAAACTAGGAAATAATCTCCTAAAGTTTCATCGGTATATTTATTGAGTTCACCATTGCCAAATGTATCCATGTTTAGGATTGTTTCTCTTGAATAAATGTCGAAATATTCACCATAATATTTCTTTGCAAGCTTTAAAAAATTATCCTTGTCTTTGACATTAAATGCAGCGAATCTTCCTTCAACATAAAATAAAGAATCTTCCAAAGTAGCAACAAAATCTTTATGCTCTAAAACACTAATTTCTTCAACATCCATAAATCCGTGATCTGGAGTTAATAAAAATAATGTATCTGGATTATTTTTAACTAATTCTTTAACTTTTTTGTCTAAGTATTTTAAGTTCTTTTTGATAATAGCGTTAAAGAGGCCGTTATTATGTAATAAATGATCTGGATTTGCCGAATATATGTATACAAAATCATTTTCTTTAACTAATTTGTCAGCTTCTTCAAAGAACTTATTGGTATTTTCAATACCTTCATCATTTCTATAAGCAAACGATTGAATACTTGTCGCTTTATATTTACCAGTCTTGTTAATTAAATCCCAAAGATAATCTACATGTAGTTCATTATCAGTAACTCTAGGCTCAAAAAATTGATCTCTATTAAAAGCGTTGTTACTTATAAAGACATTGATGTAAGCGTTTTTTTCTTTAAAACGTTGTGTCCAACCAATATAGCCTGTTTCGAGAGGGAATTTTCCTGTTGTCAATGCTGTAGTTGCAGCGACAGTTGTTGGTGGGAAAACACTCTTATATTCTTTAAAGATGTGCTTATACATAAAAGGAATATCTTTTTTGTAATGTTCAACAATGACTTTTCCAAATCCATCTAATAGAATAAGTGCAATTTTCTTTTTCTTAGTATTTTTTAAAATTTCATTGAGTGGAGCGTAAGTATCATGAAAAGGTTTTACACCAAAAAAATACAAAATTGAATTACCTACGTTCACTAAACTGTTTTGTTTATCTAATGTAATAGTATTCATAGCGCATTACTATATCATAAATTTTGGATAATAAAAAGCGCCTTATTTCTAAGACGCTTATTTGAGATAAAGTAATACTTAACTAGATAATTCTGTTGTAGTATTCAACGATTGAAGCTTCGTCGATTTCTTTAGTTAATTCATTTCTTTCAGGAAGTCTAATGAATTTACCGCTCTTCTTTTCTTTATCAACTTCAACAAATGGAACAGTAACTGTTTGAGCTTCTAATGATGCTTTAACGACTACTAAATCTTTGCTGTTTTCTTTTAATGAAATTACATCATTAACATTACAAAGATAGCTTGGAATGTCGATTACTTTACCATTAACAGTAATGTGTTTGTGTGAAACTAATTGACGTGCTGCTCTACGTGTTGTAGCAAATCCCATTCTGTAGACTAAGTTATCAAGTCTTGTTTCAAGAATTGTCATGAATTCTTTACCTGTAACTCCATCCTTTTTTCTAGCAAGGAGGAATAATCTACGGAATTGTCTTTCACTAACACCGTATAATTCTCTTAACTTTTGTTTTTCAGTTAATTGCTTACCGTATTCTGATTGTTTCTTTTTAGCAGCGCCATGTTGTCCTGGTGCGTATTCTCTCTTATCGCCTTTTTTAAGGGTGTGGCCGTTAAATTCTTCACCTGTTTCTAATAATGAGAAACCTAATCTTCTAGATCTCTTCCATTTTGGTCCTGTATATCTCATGTTGGACTCTCCTTTCTTTAAACTTGTAAAGCAAGGTATAAATTCCCATCTCCTACGGTGATTCAATAAGAAGTTTCACTTTTGTAGCTAAAGTTACTCCTTTAGAATAAATCTTTGTTTCACTAGACGAGTAGTATTTATATGCTGCATTTACATGCCTTAATAAAATACACTTTTTAACTATACTAATCAAGCAAATTAATCGATAATAATATTAAAATTTATGGTTTTTAGTATAAAAAGAACAAAAATGCAATGCTAAAGATAAATTATGAAAAAATCGCCAATTAAAATGGATTTAATTTATACTATTTATAGTATAAAATTAATTAGAGGTTTTTGACATGAACTTAATTATTTATTTAGAAGAAGCAGAAATGCTTTCAGTTTATATTACAGTCGCTGTTGTTGGCGGATTGCTTATTTTAGGAATAGGATACTTGTTACTTAATAAATTTATATTAAGTAAAAAAAGATGTAGAAAAACATTAAAAGAGTTACAAGCTAAATATGAATATTTACATGCACTTTTAACTGGTCAAGATAATTCTTATATTCAAAGACTTGAAATGATCAGTAGAACAAATTTACTTTATAGTGATATTCATGCTAGCTATTTTAGAAGAAGCAAAGAAATAAGAGAAACTACAGATATTGATTTGCAAGATCTTTTAACTGATCTTCAAGCATTAATTGATGAAAATAAAGTAAAAGAATTTAAAACTTGCTTAAAAAATAAAGTTGGATTAATTAAGCAATACGAAGAATCTGTTAACCAATTAAGTCTTGATTTAGCAAATGTTATTAAACCTGAAGAAGATGCTCGTCAGGCTGCTTTAGTTTTAAAAGAAAAATATCGTGAAATTAAATCTAAATTTAACTTAAATGAAACACAATTAGTTTTTGTCACTAATTCATTTAATATAGTTTTTGATGAAATTGATCGTAAATTCAATAAATTTGAATTATACGTAGAAGATGCAAAATATGAAGAAGCAAATGCTTTACTTCCTAAAATTGATCAAGTTTTAGACTTATTAAATAAATTAATTGATACATTACCACCTGTTATTGTTGAAGTTAACGATGTGATTCCTCAAAGACTTATTGAATTAAAGAATAAATTTATTGAATTAACCAATACTAAAAAGCCTCTTACACATTTAAATGTAGATCAAAAGATTGAATCGTTGAATTTAACATTAGATGGAATAAAGGAAAATTTAAAGAATTTAGCTGTTGGCAATATTGAAGAAAAGATTAAAGATGTTAATAAACAAATTGATGATTTGTTTAATGCTTTTAAATCAGAAGAAGACGCCTGTGTTCAATATAACGATATTAGTGGTACTGTATTAAGTGAATTTGCTGAATACGAAAAAGAAATAATTAAAATTAGAAATAACATCGCTAAATTTAGAAAAGTCTACATTATCGATGAAGATCACGAATCTCAACTTGAAAAAATCTCAAAAAGGCTTGATGAAGTTGGCAGAGATAAAAGAAAACTTGATATTCTTGTTCATAATCGTGAAAATACACCTTATACTGAATTATTAGAAAAATTAAATGCTTTAAAGAGTGGAACTGAAGATATAAAAAGTAAAGTTAATTCGTTTAATATTTACTTGAATAGTTTAAGAAATGATTCACAACAAGCATTTGAAAATTTAAAAATTAAATATGATTTATTTAAGAGTTTAGAAGCTCAATTAAGGGAAATAAGAATTGATAAATATGTAGATTTATATAAACCTGCATTTGATGAACTTTATGAAATTCTTGATGAATTAAATAGACTACTTAAAACTGTACCAATTGATGTAACTGCAGTTAACCTTAAATCAACCGAATTAAACGAAAAGAGTAACAAAATTAATCAAGATATTAAAAATATTATTAATTATAAAGAACTTGCTGAAGGGAATATTTTACTTGTTAATAGAGATAGAATGAAATTTTCAGAAATTAATAATATTTTATCTCAAGCTGAAACACTCTTCTTTAATGGTGACTTTAAGTCATCTTATGAAATGAGTCAAACAGCTATTCAAAAATTGGACTTTAAAGATAAGAATTAAATATGATTTATTTTGATAATGCAAGCAGTACGAAACCTAGTGAAACTGCTTTAAAAGTATTTTTAGAAACAAGTGAAAAATTTTATTTTAATCCAAATTCTATTCATAAATATGGAATGAAAGAATTTAATGAAATTAAACACATTAAAGATAAAATTTTAAGTGAATTAAAGTTAGATTCTACCTATGATGTTTTATTTACAAGTGGTGCAACTGAAAGCAATAACCTTGCAATTCGTGGATATTGTTTAAAAAATAAAGGTAGAGGAAATCATATTATTACAACAAAAATTGAACATGAGTCTGTTTTAAATGTTTTTAAAAATTTAGAAGATTTAGGTTTTAAAGTCACTTATTTAGATATAAATAGCGATGGAAAAATCGATATAGAAAATTTTAAAAAAGTCATGGACAAGGATACAATTCTTGTATCAATAATGCCTGTAAATAATGAAGTTGGAAATGCCTTAAATATAAAGGATATAAATGAAGTTGTAAAAAATTATCCTAAATGTGTTTTACACTGTGACTGTGCGCAAACACTAGGAAAATATGATTTCAATTATAAATTAGCTGATTTAATTACTATCAGTGCTCATAAAATTTGTGGTATTAAAGGAATTGGTGCTTTGATTAAAAAGAAAAAGATTATGCTTGAACCAATTCATTATGGTGGTGGTCAAGAAAACGGATTAAGAAGTGGGACAAGTGATTATCCAGCAATTGTATCTTTCTTTGAATCAATTAAAGAAGTTAATATAGAATTTAAAGATACGTATAAAAAAGTTACTTTAATTCATAACTACCTAGTCGAAGAATTAAGTAAACTTGATAACATTAAGCTTCATCTTTATAAAGATTATTCACCATATATTTTGAATTTTTCTTTATTAAATAAGAAGGCTAGTGTTATCGTTGAAGCTTTATCAAATGAAGATATTTTAGTTAGTAGCGTAAGCGCATGTAATTCTAAAAAAGAAGAGCCATCATATGTTTTGTTAGCACTTGGAAATTCTTTATTAGAAGCGAAAAATGCTATAAGAATATCACTTGGAAAATACAATACGCTCGATGAAGCGAAAGAATTTGTTAGTAAATTTAAAGAAATTTTAGAAAGAGTTAGGGGCTAATATGGAATATAACGTAATAGTAGTTAGATTTGGTGAATTATCAACAAAAGGAAAGAACAAGAAAGATTTTATTAATAGTTTAGCTAGATCAATCAGACATACTTTGAAAGAAGATGAAGAAAAGTATGAAATGATTATTAGACATGACCATATCTATTTAAATTTAAAAGAGAAAATAGATGGTATAGAAGACAAATTAAAAGACATAAGTGGTATGTATTCCTTCTCTTTATGCTTAAAAATCGATGCGGATCCTGATAATTTATTAGAAAAGGCTTTTGAAATTATTAGAGATGAACCTGGCTCAACATTTAAAGTAAGAACAAGAAGAATTGATAAATCTTATCCTTATATTAGTGATGAAATGAATAGAATGATTGCAACAAAAGTTCTTAAAAACACTAATAAAAAAGTCGATGTTCATAATCCAGATACTTTACTTGATATTGAAATTAGAGAAGATGGCGCGTATTTATTTACTGAAACCATTAAAGGAATGGGCGGATATCCAAGTGGAACAATTGGTAAAACTTTAGTTATGCTTTCTGGTGGTATTGATTCTCCAGTCGCTGCATATTTATTATTAAAAAGAGGAATTGATATTACTTGTATACATTTTGCAGCTCCACCTTATACAAATAGTGGTGTCATTGATAAACTTGAAGATATTCTTCATTCATTAACAAAATATCAAACTAAAATTAAATTATATGTAATTTCATTTACTAAGATTCAAGAAAAAATTTATGAAGTAAGTGATGAAGGCTATCCAATTACTATCATGAGAAGAATGATGTATCGAATTGCAACAATGCTTGCCCATAGATTAAGAATTAATTCATTAGCAAGTGGAGAATCAATTGGGCAAGTCGCAAGTCAAACTATTGATAGCTTAGCAGTCATTAATGAAGTTACAAATGTACCTGTTTTAAGACCATTATGTACTTATGATAAAGTTGATATTATTAAAATAAGTAAAGAAATTGGAACTTATGACATTTCAATTAGACCATATGAAGACTGCTGTACAATTTTTGCTCCAGTAAGACCTAAAACATCACCTAAACTTGAAGAATGTTATAAAATCGAAGAAAGATTTGATTTTACTCCATTACTAGAAGAAGCAGTGAAAAACGCTGAACTTAAAGTTATTAAATAAAGCAAACAAAAAACTCTAGGAATCGAACCTAGAGTTTTTTTCTATAAAGTTTTAATTATTTAGCAGCTTTAGCAACTTTGACTAATTCTGCGAAACCTTTTTCATCGTGGATTGCGATTTCACTTAACATCTTTCTGTTGAGATCGATTTTAGCTACTTTTAATCCGTGCATGAATTTTGAATATGAGATGTCATTTAATCTGCAAGCAGCATTAATTCTCTTAATCCAAAGTTTTCTGAAGTCTCTCTTAATTCTTCTTCTATCGATATATGCATATCTTTTTGAACGCATTACTTGTTCTTTAGCGGTCTTGAATAAGATATGTTTACTTCCGAAGTAACCCTTAGCTTGCTTTAAAACTCTTTTTCTTCTTAAATGTGTAACTTTTCCACCTTTTACTCTCATTTTCTAGACCTCCTAAACTATTGTTGAATGAGATACTTAATTCTCTTCATATCAGACTTTGTAACTAAAGTTGCTTTTCTTAAGTGTCTCTTTTGTTTGTGTGTTTTGTGTGGTGCTAAGTGGCTGACATATGCGTGATGTCTTCTAACTTTTCCACTTCCTGTAACCTTAATTCTCTTTGTTAAGGCTTTTTTACTCTTCATTTTTGGCATAAAATTTCCTCTCTTTCTACTTTTTAATTTTGCTTGATAGGACACATGTAAGCCATCTACCGTCTAAGACAGGCTTCTTTTCGATGACTGCATAATCCTTAACGTATTCAAGAAACTTGTTGAGTACCTCATCTCCAACTTCAGGATGAGACATTTGTCTTCCTTTGAATCTAACTCCAACTTTTACTTTGTTGCCATCTTCAAGAAATTTAATAGCTGCTTTAACTTTTGTTTCTATATCGTGTTGACCAATTTGTGGTGAAAGTTGAACTTCCTTAATTTCGATAATTTTTTGGTTCTTCTTTGCTTCTTTAGCCTTCTTTTGGGCTTCAAAACGATATTTTCCATAATTAATAATTTTACAAACTGGTGGCTTGCCTTGTGGGGCTACGCAAAGTAGATCTAAGTCATATTCTTCAGCTTTTTTGTAAGCTTCAAATCTTGACATTTTTCCTAAACTTTCTCCATTTGGTCCAATTACTAATACTTCTGGGAAACGAATTCTTTCGTTAACGATATCTCCGTTATAACGATCTTTTTTGCTTGATTTATCCATTTCTGGATTTTGTTGAAAGGTTGCTATGTTAATGTCCTCCTAAAACCTTTAAATAAAAAACGGGCGCTAGTAAGTGCGTCCGTTATCGATTCTAATAAATATTGAAATCTCTAGTAGCGATTGACCAATTAATACTAAGTTAATCTGGTGAGAAGCGGACGCTTTTCTTTCTACGTGCGCTTTATAATACCAAAATCAACTAGTAATGTCAAATTTATTTTTCAGGTTCAGCTTTAACTAAAATTACAATTGATAATATTACTGCGACAATTGTCAAAAGAACAACAAATGAAACTGAATTTGTAGGTGTGTAGCTTTCTGCAATGTATTTTGAACATGCGAATGTGATTGCAAATCCAAGAGCTACTACAAATGCAACAATATTAAAAATTGAAAGTGCTTTTGATGAAAATTTAGGAATAAATGTACAAACTAAATTAAATAATCCGATGAAACCTAAAATACCAATGAGTGTTGCAGAGATCGCTAAAATAGTTGTGTTTGTAAATAATTCAAAACTGAATGCTGAAAAGTAATCACCTCTTGTAAAACCTGTATAGCAAATCGATGGTGTACTTAAGAATGCAAGGCAGAGAAGAACTATAACTACTGAGACAATTCCTTGAAGTTTTTTTCCTATAAGTTGCATAAAAAAATCCTTTCTTTTTAAAGATAAATATATTGTATTTTTAAAGCTAATTTTTGGCAAGTGAATAAATGCACAAATTGAGACTTTTGATTCATATTATGCTTATTTTTTGTTTTATATGATTCTCAAAAGGGTATAATAAAACCGGAAATGGGGTAAATTATGGTCAAAGCTATTGTGTTTGATTTTGATGGAACACTTGCATCATCGTTTAGTTTAGTAGAATTTTGCTTTAAAAAGATTTATAAGGAAATTTTAGGGAAAGAAATAACTGTTCAAGAAATTGAAAAATATTATGGACCTAGTGAAAAAGGCATAATTCAAAAGATGTTTGGAAAAGATAAATCAAAAGAAATATTTTATCAATTTTTATCTGACTATAATTTTTACCATGATCAATTTTTTAAAGACTTCTTTCCTGGAATGTGTGAATTACTTAATGAACTTAAAAAAGACGAAAAGGAAGTTTTTTTATTAACTGGAAGAAGTGAAGAAACAGCAATCATTTCGTTAACTAAATTAAATGCTTTTTCTTATTTTAAAGACTTCTATTGGGGATCAACTGAAGGTGCTATTAAAGATCAATTATTAAAAGAATTAATGGATGATTATGGATATAATAATGATGAAATAATTTATATTGGTGATTCTATTCAAGATGTTGAACAATGTAATGATGCAAACGTAAAAATAGTTAGTGTTACATATAATGACCCTTCATATAAAGATAAACTAGAAAAGATAAATCCTGGAATGGTATTTGAAAGTGTTGGAGAACTTAAAAAATACCTTCTCGGCTTATAGAAAGAGAATTATGAATAATAAATATTTAGCTTTTACTTTAGCTTTTGTTGGTGGAATGTTAGAAGTGTATTCCTTAGCTTATAGAGGATTTTTTTCTTTAATGCAAACTGGCAATATTATTACTGTTTTTACTTCATTGATAAGTGAACAATACGTGGAAGTTCTTCAAAGACTCGTTGTAGTTTTTTCATTTATCATTGGGTTAATAATTGCGAATTTTATTGAATATCATCATATAAAAAGAAATAAGAATTATCATGTTTTTGAATTAATTCTTATGGCAATTTGCTTAATTATATCTATCTTAATACCAACTTATTTAAAGTTTGATGAGAAGTTAATAACTCCTGATAATTCAAATTATATAAATGTTATTGGAAACATTTTTATGGCAATAATTGGAGCAACTTTATTACAAAGTTTTAATAAAATAGAAGATAGAAATGTAACAACAACTATGTTAACTGCTAACCTTCAAAGAACAGTTTCTTCCTTTTTTAAAGGTGTTAAAAAAGAAGACAAAAAAGAAGTAGTTGCTGGAATAAATTACGTGTTTGTTGTAATTTCTTTTATCATTGGAGCAGCTACTTCGTATTTATATTTATACCTAATAAAACAAGTTTTAATCGAGAATTGCGGGCTTTTTTATCAATATTTACCTAATTTTATATTATTTGTACCATTAATTATTACTATTATTTTAGTAATAAGATACAAAATTAAAGATAAGAAAACTAAGAAATCTTTTGAATCTGATTAAATGTAAATTCAACCATTTGTTCAATTGGTTCTTTCTTTCCTGATCTAGACCAAGCAACAATTGTTGAAAAAAGAATAGAAAATTTATTTATAAAACGATATCTAATTTCAGAATTTAATAACTCTGAATATTTTTGAGAACTTGATAGCAAGGAAAATACTTTACTAAGATAAATATAGGAATTTTCTCTAAAATTATTTGATGAAAAAACAGGATTTTCGACATATAAATCAAAAGCAAAGCGAATAATTTTCTTTCTTGCTTCGATATTTTCTTGATTTTTAATGATAGGATAGAAATTGCGATCAAAGATTTCTATTAAACCTTTTGCGCACTCCGTTAAAACATCATCAATAGAAGAAAAATTTCTATAGTAACTAGCTCTAGAAATATTTGCTTTTTTAACTAAATCAACAACTGTAATTTCTAGATATGGTTTTTCTCTTAATAAGCTTAGAAAGGCAGCACAAATTTTCTTCTTTGCAGAGTCTTCTTTTTTAACTATTAATCTTTCGTTCATTGTTTCTTACCACATGATTTGCAAAATAAGGAATCTTCATCAATTTCAGCTCCACAATATTTGCAATATTTTGTGTCTTTTAATCCTTCTTTCACGCTCTTTGAACTCTTTTTGATAGCGTCTTGATAAATTTCAGCACTGTTATCAGCAATGTTTTTTAAATCTTTTTTATTTTCAGATTGAATCGCAAGTGATAACTTAATCATGAACTTAATCATTAATGGCATCATGGATACGAAGAATAAGAATGCTCCGCCTGAAGTGAGCCCAATTCCTAACATAAAAGTTCTTTGAAATTCATCTTCGCTAGTTGTGATAAAAACAACACCAGTGATTATAAGGCCGATACTAATTAGCATTAAAATTGAAAATGCTATTCTAATAAATTTTGTGTTTTTCATAATTGAATTTTAGCATATTGATAGTGTATATAAAATATTTTTTATAATGCCTTTTTTATTATTGTATTGAGTATATAATTTGGAAAATCATATAGCGATTAATATGGATTTCATATAAAGTTTTATATGGATTTATATATAAAAGTGCCTAAAAAAATTAAAAATCTCCAATTGTAGGGGTTTTTGGACTTAAAATTTCACTAAATTTTCTCAAAAATCGATATTTTAAATTTAATTTACATGTTCTTTTAAATCAATTATAATGAAAATATGAAAGACATCTTAAGAATTTTTGACGTTATAGCTGAGCCTTCAAATACTAATGATGGTCTTGCTGAACCTTGGGTTTACGTTTTAATAATCGTTCTTACAACAGTAGTTCTTGTTGGACTTGCTGTTTTCTTTTATTTTATATGTAAAAGGAGGAAAAAATAATGAACGTTTTTGATGTTGCAAGTGGTCCAGTAATTGGAGCTGTCGTAGCTGTTTTTATTGCTATTGTTGCTGCTATTGGTTTAATTGTTTTAGCAATTGTTTTATTAATAAAATCAAATAAAAAGAAAAAGTAAATAAATCAAGGGACTTCCTATAAGGAAGCTTGAAAGATTGGCTATAAGTGAATAAAGCCAATTTTTATTATCCTTAATAATTAAATCATATAAAAACCATTCAATTAAAAAGACTAGTATCTCGCCAATTATTAAAAGAAAAATATATAGCCAAGTGGTATTTATAAAAGATAGAAGTGAATTTAATAATAAATTTGTTAATAAATTGATAATTAAAGAAAACCAAAGTCTTTTATCTCTTACTTTTAGTAGAAAAAGTACTACTAATTCAATGATCATAGTAAGAAGAACACATTCAATTAATTCAGTTATTTCTCGTATCATTTTTTATTTTTCCTTTTAATATATAAACTATTAAAAGTGATAATCCAGTTAAAAAGCAAATAAGTGGAACAACAATAACGTGTGAAACGGAATGTTTTAATATTGAACCTAATAAGAATCCAGGAATTAAAAATCCTGCAGCTAGTCCAAAAGCAAATCCTTCTTTATTTGGGAAAATTTTTCTTAAAGCATCTAAAGTTAAAGGCATTAACATATTAAAAGAGATAACAAAGATATAATCTAAATAACTAATTGATAAGAAAAACGATAAAACAGTAGATAAAATTGTCGATATTATAATAAGAAAATAAGGACCAGCTAAATCTAAAATAATTCCGCCAATTGCTTTGCCAACAAAAGCAGCGATTGAAAGTAATAAAAGTGCTTCCCAACTTGATAAATCATCACTCATTTTTGCATAAAATCCTAAGAAAGATCTAACAGCAATTGCTACACAAAGTAAAACGACAATTATTATTAAAAAACTAATGTTTTTATTTTCGTAAGTTTCATAAAATAGTAGTTCAGGCTCTTCTTTACTAAATAAATATAAAAAGCTTAATACTATTGCTAACGTAACGGCACCAAGGATTATAAAAATTTGATAAAAAGTAGTTAGCGGTATATTTCCCATCATTGAAGCAATTCCAATTCCTATTGCTCCAGTTGAAACAAAAATTCCTCCTGGGGTAGCTTTTGTTGATACTAATAATGATTCTTTTCCACCAATTACATGGAATAAAGCATTACTTGAACCTAATAAAATTGTTGAAATGAAAACTGGTGTTAGAAAACTACTAAATTCAATTGAAAAAACTAATGAAGTAAAGCCTAAGGTTAAAATACCAATTGATAATATCGTTAATGCTTTTAATGTTGATCTTAGTTTTTCTTGCTTAATTTTATCAACAAGGAAACCAAAAAATGGTTGAAGCAAAAAAGCTGTACAATTATAAACTAAGAAAATGTATTCAAAATATTCAAAATCAATTCTATCTGCAGTGTAAGCCATTATTATGCTTCCAGCACTAATAAGATCTACTAAAAGATGAAGTAAACTTACGATAATTAAATTTTTGCTTAATAACTTTTTCATATTTTCTAAATTCATTTTAACAAATAAGCATAATTCATAAAGAAAATAATGATTTTTATAGAAAAAAAGGCAAAAAAATAAGATGGATTAACCATCTCGTATTTTTAAATTTATTGGTGACCCTGAGGCGACTCGAACGCCTGACCCACAGCTTAGAAGGCTGTTGCTCTATCCAACTGAGCTACAGGGCCAACGTGAGTATTAATATATCACTATTATCGAGGTCTGACAAGATATAAAGTTTAAAAAATAAGAATAATTTTCACCTATAATTCTTAAATATCAATATAAAATTTGGTAAAATATCCTATTGGAGAAAACTATGGATAAGAATTTAGAAAAATTGTCATTAGCTGATAGAGTTACGGCAATAAAGTTAATGACAAATAACAATATTTTATTGATTTATAAAGGTGACAATGGAGATGCGCTTTTTTATTTTGAAACAAAATCAACTTTTAAAAATTATTTACACTTTTATTCTAGAAGTGATAAAAGGATAACTTATACAACAAGCACATTGCCTTATCCATCGGTTGATATTTTTGAATATTTGATTGAAAACACAAATACGCCTTCATCAAATGTAAAAACGTTTACAGATTTTAAAGAAAAAATAGATAATAAATTAAATGAATCTGCAAAAAGAGTTAACCCTGAGTGCTTCCTTTTAGCAACTTTTGCTTATAGTTTTTTATCTTTGAATAATGATGAGAAAGAGAAAGCAATAAATTATTTTTATGATGTAGTAGTTAAAAGAGAAGGCAAGGTAAGAGATAAGCGATTTTTTTCTATCATTAGCATGATTGATGAATGCGAATATGCTAAAACTACTTTTATTAAAAAACATGGTGGTGATAATTTTTATGATTTAAGAAGCGATTTTTCTATAAGTGAGTTTAACAACCTTACAAAAACACAATTCTATTTTGATCTGATGGTAAGAAAATGTTTTGATAATTGTGGGATGCTTCATCAGTATTATTTTGATGAAACTGATGAAAGATTTAAAAATCTACCTTTAGATTTGTTTTATAAAGTTGCTACTAATTATCCTAATTATATTAAATTTGAATATATTTATGATAGAAATGAGTATTTTGAGAATTATGAAAAAAATAAAGAATATATCCCTTTTAAATATCTAAGCCAAGATCCTTACTATAGTTTATTTCTTAAAAAAATTAAGGAAAAATTAGGAGAAAATGCAGGATATCATTTTGCTATTGATGTTTTTAATAAAACCCTTTCAGTAAGTAATCTAATTAGACTTTATGAAAATTACGGAGCCGAAGAAACTGTTAATCAAAAAGTTTTAAGTTTATTAAATACGCCTAATACAAAGACCGTTTATAAGATTCTTACTAATAATAAAGTAACAAAAACAAGTTTAAATTCTCTTGATAAAAAAACACTTAATTTGGTGGTTAAATATGCTAAAAATAGTGTAAATAAGGACGTTTTTGCGGACTTTTTGGAATCAAATATAGATAGAATTGCAAAAAGAAAAGATGGACACAAAGAAATAGTTGACTATCTTTTACTCCTTTATCAAGTATCTCCAATTGATTATCAAAAATTACTTTTAAGAAGTGATATTAAAGGCTATGCAAATAATTCAACACGTATTAGAGAATTTATGCTTAGAGAAATGATAAATAGCAATACGTTAGATAAACTTAAGTTAAAAGAATATAAGGAGTAATTATGTTTTTATATCACACTAAAGAACAATTGTTTCCATCAAGTTATATTATTAATGAAACATATAGCGCTTTAAAGAAAAATGAATATACTGTAATTTTTTATTTTAATCCTGATAATGAAACTTTAAATTATGAAGCTGTTTTAAAAGATGAATATCTTTATTCAGATCACTTTATTTATTTAAAAATCAAGATTGATATTTCTGGAAACATTCTAGAATATAAAGCTCTTAGTAAAAAAGATAAAGAAAGAGATTATAGTGATAAAAATGACAGCTATTATTATGATGAGAACGATTTTGATAATTCAAATATTCATCATTTTGCATGTTACGGTTTCTATAAATATTTATATGAAAAAGAAAATTCTTTAAATGATGAACAAAGAAAGAAGATATATGGCGACGTTTATGAAACGATTTCTAAATTCGATAAATTGAGTAAAAAAGAATTAAAAGAAAGAAAAGAAAATCGAGATAATTTCCTAGCTCTTATTGATTCAATTGCTGAAACTAAGAAGAGAACTGATTCAAACGATAAATATAAATTAATTCCTACGTTTACCTTTTTTTCAAAAGAAGATGAAGATGATCATTATTCCGATAATGAAGCGACTACTCTAAAAGCAATCAACAATGTGTTTTACGTTGATGCAAGTTATAAAATAACTAAAATTGGTGGAAAAAAAGAATATGTTGTTCGAAATATATTTAATTTATTAGCCTATATTGAAGAAGGAGCTAGAAATAAATACGGATTAGAGTGTGATTTTGTTCACACAATGGATGCTTTTGATGATAAAACACAAAAATTAATTGAATTACTTAATAAAAATAAAATTTTTGAAAGTGGCTATTATTTTTATAATGATATTAGTCGTTATATTCCTTATGGAAAAATTTTTGGTGATATTATCGATATTTATGTTGATGATTCAATAATTATTAATGCTTCAAGCAAATCACTTTCATCAGGAAGAGGGATTTATAATGTTCTTCTAGGAAATGATCTTTATGTTGCTATTGGCGATAATGGAGAAATTAAATTAAGTGATGATGTTTCACCTATAGGATTTATTTCAAACAATAAATATTATGAATTCAAAGATGAAAATATTTTCATTCATAATATTAAAGATGAAACAAACGCTAAGGTTATTAATTTCATTTTAGAACACCCATCTTTTAATTTTGATGACGTTAAAGATATATTCTTAAATAAATTTTTCCCACTTGTTCAAAATAATACTGAGGTTAGTGAAACTTATAAGAAAACACACAATATTAAAGCGCTAGAAATTAAATATTTTGTATATTTTGAAGACAAGAATAATACTTTAAAAGTTGAAACTAAATATCTTTATGACAATGAAGAAATTAGTAAAGAATTTGCTCTTAAAAATTCTGCTAATGAACAAACTTTATTAGGCTTCGAACTTGCTTTAAAAGATTTAAATTTTGTACCTGATGGAATAATTAGTGATGAAGATGATATTTTAAACTTCTTAACTTCTGATTTAACTAATCTCAAGAAATTTGCAAATGTTTTATTAAGTGAAGACCTATTAAACGCAAAGGTAAAGAGAGTTGGAACATTAAATATTTCAACAAAATACAACATGGATTGGCTTCAAGTAAATGTTGATAGTCCTGAATACACAAAAGAAGAAATAAATTCAATTATTGCTCAATATAGAGTTAAAAAGAAATTTATTAAATTAAGAGATAACTTTGTAATTCTTGATAAAGAAGATTTAAGTGGTATTGATGATTTAGATGAAGAATTTGAACTTGATGAAAATCTTGAATCAACTAAAGAAATCCCACTTTATGAAATCTTTAAAATCGCATCTTTTGATAAAAACTTCAATGTTTCTTATGATAAAGAAATTACAAATATCTTAAATGAAATTAAAGATTTTAAAGATTCAAAATTTGAACCAAATAAAAACTTTAAAAAATTACTCAGAAATTATCAACTTGATGCATTTAAATGGATGTCTGTTCTTAATGAACATAAACTTTCTGGCATTTTAGCAGATGATATGGGACTTGGAAAAACACTTGAAATGATTTCTTTTATTTCTTCAATTAAAGAAGAAAAACCTATTTTAATTATTTCCCCTAAATCACTTGTTTATAACTGGGAAAATGAATTTAAAAAATGGAAGAGTGATGATAAAGTCAAAGTAATTCATGGCGATAGAGATGTTAGAAGACAAACGATTTTAAATATTAAAAATGATAAAAAAGTTTGCTATGTTACAGCTTATGATTCTTTAAGAAACGACGTGGATTTATATAAAGATATTAATTTTAATTTGATAGTCCTTGATGAAGCTCAATATATTAAAAATGCTAGAGCTTTAAAAACTAGAGCTATCAAAGAACTTAAGAGTGAATCAAGGTTTGTTTTAACTGGTACTCCAATTGAAAACTCATTAACTGATATGTGGTCAATTTTTGATTTCTTAATGCCTGGATATTTATTAAGCCATGATAAATTTAAAACAACATTTGAAAATGCAATTATGAATCAAAAAGATGATCCGCTTGCTGAAAAAAGACTTAAAGCAAGAATTACGCCATTTATTTTAAGACGTGTTAAAGAAGATGTTTTAAAAGATTTACCACCTAAAGTTACTACAAATTATTTAGTTGAATTAAATACAACTCAAAATGCTCTCTATCAATCTTACCTTCAAAATGCTAGAATTTCACAGGCCGAAAATCCTGATAATAAACTTTCTATTTTAAAGGAATTAACTCGATTAAGGCAAATTTGTATTGACCCATCAATGTTCCTTGAAAATTATGAGGATGATAGTGAGAAAATGTTAAGTGCTATTAATTTAATAAATGAAGCTATTATTAATGGACACAAAGTATTATTATTTTCTTCGTTTACAAAATGCCTAGAGCATTTAAGAAGCTATTTATTAGAGGATTCAATTGAGTCTTATTACATTTGTGGAGACACTCCAGCGAAAGAAAGATTAAGGATTTGCGAGGATTTTAATACAAAACCTGATATAAAAGTCTGTTTAATTTCCTTAAAAGCTGGTGGAACTGGACTTAATTTAACTGGCGCTGATTTTATTATTCATCTTGATCCTTGGTGGAATATTGCTGCTGAAAATCAAGCAAGTGATAGAGCACATAGAATCGGACAAACTCGTCCAGTTACTGTAATGAAATTAGTTGCAAAAGGAACGATTGAAGAAAAAGTTATTGAACTACAAAACAAAAAGAAAGATTTAATGGATAATTTCATTGGAAATGGAGAAAAAGGCGCTTCATTTTTATCCAATGATGATATAAAATTTTTACTCTCGTAAAAATATAAAAAGGAGAAACCTATGAACGATTTAACTAGTAAATTAAAAAACGTTATTAAAGTTGCTTTAAAGGATGCATTTAATCTTGAAGATCAAGATTCAATTATTGCTATTGAAATTCCTAAAGAAAAAACTCATGGAGATTATTCTTCAAATATTGCGATGAGACTTGCTAGAGTACTACATAAATCACCAAGTGAAATTGCTAGCATTTTAAAAGTTGAATTAGAAAAAAGTTCATTAATTACAAAAGTTGAAGTTGCTGGACCTGGTTTTATTAACCTTTTTATTAATCAAGATAGCATCACAAAAGTTATAAAAGACATCTTAACTTTAAAAGAAAAATATGGTCAAACAAACTTTGGAAATAATGAAAAAGTTATGGTTGAATATGTTAGTGCAAACCCTACTGGTGATTTACATTTAGGTCATGCTCGTGGTGCTGCTTATGGCGATACATTAACTAGAGTTTTATCATTCGTTGGATATGATGTTTTAAGAGAATATTATGTTAACGATGCAGGAAACCAAATCGAAACATTAGGTAATTCTTTATACGAAAGATATCGCGAAGCTTTAGGCTTATCTTTTGACTTATCTAAAATTGGATATCAAGGAAAAGATGTTATTAAGCTTGCTAAAGATATCGCAAAGCAAGATGAGAATAAATGGGTCGATGATGACTCGATTGAAAGAAAAGATTATTTCAAAAAAGTTGGTACAAAACTTGAATTAGATAAGATTAAAGTTGATTTAGATTTATATAGAGTACACTTTGATCACTACCAAAGTGAATTGGACTTATATAGAAGTGGAAAAGTTGAAAAAACATTAGAAGATTTAAAGAAAACTCCATACACATACGAAAACGAAGGTGCATTATGGTTAAGAACTACAGACTTTGGAGATGATAAAGATAGAGTTCTTGTCAAAAAAGATGGTTCATTAACATATTTCACGCCTGATATTGCTTATCATACAGATAAATTTAATAGAGGCTACCCACATTTAATTGATATTCTTGGTGCAGACCATCATGGATACATTGCTCGTATCAAAGCTGGAATTAAAATTATGGGAAATAATCCAGATGACTTAGAAGTTAAGATTATTCAAATCGTTCGTTTAATGGAAAAAGGCGAAGAAGTTAAGATGAGTAAAAGAACTGGCAATGCAGTTACAATTAGAGAACTTTGTGAAGATGTCGGAGTTGATGTAGCTCGTTACTTCTTTATCTCAAAACCAATTATCTCTCACCTTGATTTTGACTTAGATTTAGCAAGAAAGCAATCAAACGAAAATCCTGTTTATTATATCCAATATGCATTTGCCAGAATGAATTCAATT
The DNA here is from genome assembly GCA_900545015.1 of uncultured Mollicutes bacterium. Classification (GTDB taxonomy): domain Bacteria; phylum Bacillota_I; class Bacilli_A; order RFN20; family CAG-826; genus Onthovivens. Next base: position 35,455 of record UQXJ01000002.1, read on the forward strand.
CTTAAAAAAGATAATAGCTTTGTATTAAAAGATTCATATCCATTATTAACAGATGAAAAAGAAATTAACTTAATCAAACACCTTAATGAATTACCAAATTTATTAATAGATGTTGCTAAAGTTAAAGAAGTTAATATCTTAGCAAATTATTCATACAAATTAGCTCAATATTTCCACTCATTCTATAATGACCTTGTTGTTATAGACAAAGATAATAGAGAATTAACTGAAGAAAGATTATCTTTAGTAAAAGCTTGTTCAATTGTATTAAAGACTGTATTAAATTTACTTGGAGTAGAAGCTAAGGAGTCAATGTAATATGATAGAGCGTTATAGTGTACCTGAAATAGAAAAAATATTCTCATTAGAAAACAGATATGAAACATTTCTTAAAGTAGAATTAAGTGTTCTTAAAGGTTATGTTGAACTAGGGATCGTTCCTAAAGAAGACTACATAAAAATAAAAGAAAAAGCACATGTTGATTTGCCTTTAATAAATGAAATCGAACTTGAAACTAAGCATGATGTAATTGCATTTACTAGATCTATATCTACAATGCTTGGAGAAGAAAAGAAATGGGTGCATTATAACCTCACTTCAACTGACGTTGTTGATACTTCTTTAAGTTTAAACATTAAAGAAGCAAATTTTTATATTCTTGAATCGTTAAATAAATTAAAAATTGTTTTAAATAATTTAGCAAAAAAATATAAATACACACCAATAATCGGAAGAACTCATGGAATACATGGCGAAGTCACATCTTTTGGATTGAAATGGGCTTTATTTTTAGATGAACTCAATCGTGATATTGAGCGTTTTATTTTTGAAAGAAAATATGTTGAAGTCGTTAAAATAAGTGGAACAGTTGGCAATTTTGCTAACCTTCCTTATGAACTTGAAGGACTTGTTGCAACTGATTTAAAACTTAATAGACCTAATATTTCTACTCAAGTTTTAAGTAGAGATAGACTTTTAGGCTATGTTGGATCTTTGACTCAAATTAGCTCATTATTTGAAAAAATCGCCACAGAAATCAGACATTTATCAAGAACTGAAGTCAATGAAGTCAATGAATATTTTTCAAAAAATCAAAAGGGAAGTAGTGCAATGCCACATAAAAGAAACCCAATTGGATGTGAAAATATCTGTGGCTTAAGTCGTATTGTGAAAGCAAGTTATGAAATTGCTTTAGATAATAATATTTTATGGCATGAAAGAGATATTTCACATTCATCAAATGAAAGAATTTATTTACCAGATGATATAAGTTTAATTATTTATACAGCAAATAGATTAAATAGAATTTTATCAAATCTAGTTGTTCATGAAGATAATATGATTAAAAACATTAATTCTACTTATGGAGTTATTTTTTCAGGCAGAGTTTTAAATCACATTATTGAAAACAAAGAAGTAACACGTGAAGAAGTTTATGATGCAATTCAAAAGCTTGCTTTTAAAGCATTAGAAACTCATGTAAATTTAAAGGATCTATTAAAAGAAGATTCATATTTTTCTAGTTTATTAACAGAAAAAGAATTAAATGACTTATTCTCATACGATTACGTATTTAAAAATATTGATAACATTTATAAAAAAGTGGAGGTTAATTAAATGAAATCAATCGTAGTACTCGGCTCTCAATGGGGAGATGAGGGTAAAGGCAAGATTACCAATCTTTATTCTCAAAAAGCTGACATTGTTGTTAGATATCAAGGAGGCAACAACGCTGGACATACGGTAAAATTTAATGGAATGGAGTTTCATCTTCAAACTATCCCAAGTGGAATTTTTAATAAAAATACATTAAATATCATGGGAAATGGTATGGTTGTTAACCCATTAGCAGTTTATGATGAAATGCAAACCTTAATTAAGGCTGGATTTGATTGTTCTAATTTAGTTATTTCTTCAAGAGCAAGCATTGATTTAAATTATCACCTTGAACTTGATGGACTTAAGGAAGCTTTCTTAAAAGATAAAAAAATCGGAACAACTAAAAAAGGAATTGGGCCATGTTATACAGATAAAATTAGTAGAGATGGTTTAAAAATGTGCGACTTTATCGATGAAGATTTCCCAAAAATTTATAAAGAACATCTTTTAGAAAAGAATGAAGAAATAAAAAGATATGGTGGAACTCCAATTGATTATGAAACATCAATTAAAAAATATCTTGAAGTCATTAAGTTCTTAAAACCATACGTTAAAGAAACGATTTCAATCCTTGAAAAGGCAAAAGAAGAAAATAAAAAGATATTATTTGAAGGCGCTCAAGGAACTATGCTCGATGTTGATTTTGGTACATATCCATATGTTACAAGTTCGAACTCAACAAGTGGTGGAGCAATAACTGGTTCTGGAATTGGACTTGGGTATATTGAAGGCGTAGTTGCTATTATAAAAAGCTATACAACTAGAGTTGGAGAAGGACCATTTGTTACTGAATTATTAGATGAAAAAGGAAGTTTGATTAGAGAAAAAGCTCATGAATATGGCGTTGTAACGCATAGACCAAGAAGAATTGGATGGCTTGATCTTGTTCAACTTAAATATTCTAGAAATGTTAATGGTTTCAAATATGGTGCATTAATGTTATTTGATATTTTATCAAATCTTGGCGATATTAATGTTTGTGTTGCTTATGAACTTGATGGAAAAGTTATTGATTATGTTCCAGCTTCATTAAAAGAAACATATAGATGTAAACCAATTTATAAAACATTCAAAGGTTGGACTGAAGATATTTCAAAGGCAAAAACATATGAAGAATTACCTGAAGCAGCTAAAAATTACATTGAATTTATTGAAGACTTCTTAAAAATAAAAATTGTAATTATCTCAGTTGGTCCAGATCAAAAAGATACTATTATTAGAGAAGAAATTTTCTAAATAGTGGACTTTTGCAGGGTTTTTCATTAAATATACAAATAAAACGAGGATTAATCTCCCCGTTTTTTATTGCCATTTTTTAATTACTATTTAAATTTTAAAGCATCTAATTATTTTTGTGATGCCTTTGTGTAAATGAAAAAAATTTTTGAACTTTAAATTAAAACTTGAGTAAATAAGTTGTTAAATATTTCACGAGAAAAAGTTCGTTTTTTATTTGTAAAAAAAGATGCATTAAAAAGTCAAAAAAATACCCTTATATATAATAAAGAAAGAGAACATAAAAAATGGATGAAAATCTTTTGAATTTTGGTGGATTAAATTGGATTAAAAGGGGATTTTATTTGCTTAAAATTTATAAGCGAAAATACTCTTGAAAAACAAGAGAAATTTCATTAAAAAATAGTTAAAAAAATCGGTCAAAAAACTTGAAGAAAAAAATGAGTAAAAAAAGCGTTAAAATTTTATTAATTTTTTTAACAAAAAATAACATCAATTTTTAATCATTTTTAATATCTAAATATATGATTATAATCGTATAATTTTAAAAAGGAAATGTAACAAAAAACACTTACAAAAATCAATTCAAAAAAATGTCAAAAAATTTTTGTTGTTTTTTGTAATATTTTTCTATATATTTTTGTCTCGTAGAAAGAACTTTACTTTCTAATTTTTGGAGGATTGATAATATGGAAAATAACTATATTATTGAACTTAAAAATGTTAGTAGAATCTTCGATGATGAAACTATAGCAGTAGACAATTTTAATTTGTACGTTAGAAAAGGTGAATTTATTACTTTTCTAGGCCCTTCTGGATGTGGAAAATCAACTACTTTAAGAATGATTGCTGGTTTTGACTTCCCTTCAAAAGGAGAAATTTTATTAAATGGAAGAGACATTTCTAATCTCCCACCTAATAAAAGACCAATTAACATGGTATTTCAAAGATACGCATTGTTCCCTCATTTAGATGTTTATGACAACATCGCATTCGGACTTAAACTTAAAAGAATCCCTGTTCCTAAGAAAGATAAGGAAGGAAATCTTGTTTTAAAAGTCGACTTTAAGAGAATTAGAGAATTAAAAAGAGAATACAATATCATTAAGAGAAATAAGCATCTTGATGAAAATGAAAAAAATGCAAAATTAAATGAAATTCAAGAAAAGATTGATTATCTTAAAAATACACCAACACAAAGTTATTCATATGCAAGACTTAGTGCAAAAGCTATAGACGAAAAAGTAGCTAAAGCTTTAAAAATTGTTGATCTTGAAGCACTTGAAGATAGAGATATCTCAACATTAAGTGGTGGACAACAACAAAGAGTTGCAATTGCTCGTGCAATTGTCAACGAACCAGAAATTCTTTTGCTTGATGAGCCATTAGGAGCTCTCGATCTCAAGATGAGAAAAGATATGCAAATCGAATTAAAAGAAATGCATAACAAACTTGGCATTACATTTATTTATGTTACTCATGACCAAGAAGAAGCTTTAACAATGAGCGACACAATTGTTGTTATGAAAGATGGTGTTATTCAACAAATTGGTACACCAAAATCAATTTATGATGAACCAAAGAATGCTTTCGTTGCCGACTTTATTGGTGAATCAAACATTTATAACGGAACAATTATCGGAGATAAGAAAGTAAGATTCTTAGATTATAACTTCAATTGTTTAGATTCATTCCCAACAAATGAAAAAGTTGATGTTGTTGTTAGACCAGAAGATGTTAAAATCGTTAGCGAAACTGAAGGGATGATTAAAGGTAAAATTGTAACTAAAATCTTTAAAGGCGTTAACTACCAATACACAATTATGATTGGTAAAAACGAATTAATGCTTAAAAGTACAGTAAGTTATGATGTTGATGCACTTGTTAATTTAAGAATTGAGCCTGATGGAATTCATATTATGAAGAAAGACTTCACAATCAATTCTTATACTGATGCTTGGATTAATAAAAATAATGAAGTTATGATTGATGAAGCACCATTTGCATGTGATTTAACTCAATTATTACCTGGTTCAACAATCGATGAAGAAGGGTATTTAGTTTCTAAAGATGGCAAACATAAATATGATTTAAATGATGCTGATGTAATTGCTGAAATTCCATTAGATAAAATCGATGTTGTCGATGATATCGCTAGTGATGAATGCCAAGCTATTGGTGAAATTATTGACTCAATTTATGTTGGTGACCACTATAGATATATTTTAAGAACAGAAAGCGAAGAAGATTTCGTCTTTGATTCAACTTATTCTTATAACTTAAACGATAAAATCGGTGTTACAGTTAAAAAAGAAGATATTAAGTTACGTTTAAAGAAGGAAATAAACAACTATGAAATTTAGATTTCAAAGGAAGTATCTTTGTATTCCTTATGCTTTATTTCTAGTCTTATTTGTTATTATTCCTATCTTTTTTATAGTTTATTACGCATTTACTGACGGAAATGGCAATTTCAGTTTTGATTCTCTAGTAGAATTCTTTACAACAACAAATAAAATTAATGTTTTGATCGAATCACTTTTATTTTCGACGATTAATACAATTATTTGTTTAATTATTGGCTATCCTGTTGCCTACATCTTAGCTAATAAAAAATACAATACAAATTATGTTCTTGTTCTTTTATTCGTTATGCCTATGTGGATCAACTTCGTTTTAAGAACAGGTGCGACACGTGACGTTTTAACTTGGCTTGGATTTAATGGAGGAAGTGCTCCATATACAGCTACAATTATTGGTTTAGTTTATAACTATTTACCATTCGTTATTCTTCCTTTATACACAACAATGCTTAAGCTTGATAAATCTCAAATCGAAGCTGCTATGGATTTAGGATGCAATAGAGTTCAAGTTTTTACAAGATCTATTATTCCTCAATCTGTTCCTGGAGTTGTTGCTGCGGCACAAATGGTTTTTATGCCAACAATGAGTAGCTACGTTATTCCAGAAACATTATCTGAAGGAAAAATCGTTTTATTTGGTAATTCTATTTATTTAGGATTTGCTAATAACCAATGGAATTCTTCAAGCTTTATGGCAATCATTATGCTTGCTATTATTGCTATCTCAATGATTATCACTAAAAACTTCAGTGAAAAGAGTGAAGATAAGGAGGCAGCATGGTAAAGAAAATATTTGCATACTCATATATTTATTTAATTCTTTTATTGATGTATGTCCCAATTTTAGTTTTAATTGTTTTCTCATTTACAAACGCTACATATATTGGAACTTGGAATGGTTTTTCATTCGATTTATATGCAAAATTATTCCAAAGCGAAGAAATTATGATAGCTCTTGGCAACACTGTTATTATTGCTGTCATTAGTGCATTATGCTCAACAGTTTTAGGTACACTTGGTGCAATCGGTGCATTCTATTCAAGAAGAAGAGCGAGAACTGCTCTTGAAAACATAAATCAAATTCCAGTTGTTAATGCTGAAATTGTTATGGCTCTTTCGTTAGTTGTTATGTTCGTCTTTATTGGAAACATTATTTTTAAAGGTGCTAACTTATTCTCATTCTGGACACTTTTAGTAGGACACATTGTAATTAGTGCTCCATTTGTTTATTTAAATGTTAAACCTAAATTACAACAAATGGATCCATCATTATATGAAGCTGCTCTTGATTTAGGATGTTCACCACGTCAAGCATTAAGACATGCAATTCTTCCTGAAATTGTTCCAGGTATCTTTAGTGGATTTATGCTTGCAATCACATTATCACTTGATGACTTCATCGTTACTGCTTTTACAAGAGGTAGTGGTTTATTATCAGGCGCAGGAAGCATTGAAACTTTATCAACGCTTGTTCAAGCTAAAATTAAAAAAGGACCAATTCCAGCAGAAATGCGTCCTTTAACAACAATCATATTCTTAATTGTTCTTCTTGTAGTTTTTGTTATTTCTTTAAATAGAAATAAAGGATCAAAATACAAAATGTCAAAGAGAAGAAAAATGAGAGAAAGGATGAATTAAAATGAAATTTTATAAAAAAAGTTTATTTGTTTTATCTCTTTTAAGTTTATCCTTAGTTAATCTTTCAAGCTGCTCTTCTGCAAAAGGTGCATATGATGAAATTATTTATGTTTTAAATGCAGAAGATTATATCGATGAATCTTTATTAGGAGCTTTTGAAGATGAAGTCCTTGAAAGAGATGGCAAGAAAATTAAAGTCGTTTATGAAACATATGACACAAACGAAACAATGTATAACACTTTAAAAACAGGCAAACAAAATTATGATATTGCTTGCTGCAGTGACTACATGATACAAAGACTTGTAAGAGAAGGTATGGCTAAAAGCTTTATGCCTGCTTTAAATGATGGATTACTTGATAATTATAAAAATTTAGTTTCCCCATTCTTAGCAAGTTATACAGGCAATAACGATGCAAAACTTAATAAAATTGATGTAAATGTCCCTGTTTACGATGAAAATGGAAATATTACAGATTATGAAGAAGGTCATTATCTTAATGAATATGCAATTGGATACATGTGGGGTACATTAGGCATTATTTATAATCCTGAATTAATTCTTAAAAACAATAATGCTAATTTTAATAGTTACGAAGCAACAAAAGATTTAAGCCACGAAGAAAGAATTCAATACATCATTGATGATATGTCTTCTTTAAATGGCTGGGATTCGTTATGGAATCCATTATATAAAGGTAATGCTTCTATTAAAGACAGTATGAGAGATACATATGCTGTTGGAATTATGAAACATTATAAAGATTATTTTGACCCTAATTCTTCTTTATATATCAAAGATTTTGATGCAAGAAATGAACAATTTAATAAGTGTGATGATGAGACTATCAAAGCTGTTCAAGGTGAACTTATTAAGTTAAAAGACAATATCTTCGGCTTCGAAGTTGATAGTGGAAAAGATGATATCGTCACTCAAAAAGTTGGAATTAATATTGCTTGGAGTGGTGATGCAGTCAATTCTATTGGAAGAGGCTACTTTGCAGATGAAGATTTCGAAGAAGTTCGTCCTGAAGATAAGCAAGTTAATTTATATTATTCAATTCCTAAATTAGGAGCTAACGTTTGGTTCGATGCATGGTTTTTACCAACACACGAAGATTCATATTACGAAACAGATCAATATAAATATGCAATGGAATTCTTAGATTTCTTAAATGATCCTGAAAATGCTGTTGCTAATATGTCTTACAACGGATATACAACATTTATGGGAAGCGATTCTGATGATTCAAGTGTTCTTGCTTATACATTAGATTCATACGATTTAAGTGATGGTGTTGATGAAGAAGACTTCTCACAATATGATTCATACGATTTAAGCTATTATTTCCCATTTGAAGCTACATCTGAACCTCTTAAAATAGAAGCTGGAGAAGGTGAAGATGCTCGTACATTTGAATTTTCAGATGAAAATGGCGATGGATACTATGACATTATCGTTCACACTGATTTAAATGCTTATGAAGGAAGAGCATTAATTGCACAATATCCTCAAACAAGTGATGTTGATTCTTTATATGTAATGAAAGATTTCGGAAACAAAAATAACGATATTGTTCAAATGTGGGAAAACGTAAAAGTTAATCCATTACCTGCTTGGGTAGTTGTCACTTTATTAGTCTTCTTATTTGGTATAATTGGTTATTTTGGTTCTTACAAATTAATCAGGAAATATAAGCTAAAGAAGAGAAAAGAACTTAGAAAAGAAGAAAATTAATTATGGTCGGTGCTTCAAATACTTTAAAAATATTTTTTCCAGGAAGAAGATATTCTTGTGATAGAAGTTTCCTCTATTTCCTTGATAAATATATTAGTGGGGATTCTATTTATTTAACTTATGATCATCCTAGAATGGTAGAAGATAAATTAACAATCGAAGAGGACTTTAAGAGAGCATACGCTTATGCAAAAGAGAAATTATCTAATATTGATTTTAAGAAATATGGAGAAATTATCTTTATTGCTAAAAGCTTAGGAACAGTTGTTGCTGGAAGATTAAGAAAAGAACTAGGATTAGAAAACAGAGTAAGATTTATTTGTTTAACTCCTATTAATGAAACACTTCCATATTTAACTCAAACTGACTTTATCATAACTAGTGAAAGTGATAAATATATTGATGTTTCTTCGCTTAAACAAAAAGAAAATATGTATCCATTTTTAACTATTTATAAAGATGTCCCACACTCTCTAGAATTACCTAGCATGTATGAAACATTAAATTTCTTAAAGGTAAATTTGGATCTTGCACTAAATTATCTTGATACATCTTATAAAGATATATTGGATGATTAATTTAAAACATAATTGCAATTATTGAAAAAGTCTGCAATTTGCAGGCTTTTTCAATTAAAAAGTAGATTTTTAGCATATTTTTAGTGCTAAATTAGTGATTTGGAGCTGATAAAAACATTCATTTTCTTATTGAAATATAGCCATTCTTTTGATATATTATTTAAGCACTAAAATTGTATGCTTCCTTAGCCAAGTTGGTAAGGCAATTGACTGCAACTCAATGACCAGTGGTTCGAATCCGCTAGGAAGCTCCATTTTAGTTAATATATAGAGGAAATGATATATTTCTCTTGAAGTTGATTAATTTCTTGGTATAATATCATTTGCTTGTTAAGGAACGGGACGTAGCGTAGCTTGGTATCGCGTCTGCTTTGGGAGCAGAAGGCCGCTGGTTCAAATCCAGTCGTCCCGACCATTATGCAAATTAGATCTGATATTAATTATCAGATTTTTTTATATCTTTTTAAAATGCCAATCAAAGATAAGTTCTAGTAGGATTTTTGACTTTTATTTTATGCATCAATATAATTTAAGCATGAACATAGAAATAAGTGTCATTGTGCCAATTCATGGTGTAGAAAAATATTTAGAAAAGTGTCTTGAGTCTCTTTTAAAACAAACTTTTAACAAGCCTTATGAAGTTATTTGCGTAATTGATAATTGCGATGACGAAAGCGAAAAGATTGTTGATAGATTTATAGAAATTAATTCTAATGTTTTTAATAAGAAAATTGTCATAAATAAAAATGTATCTGACACTAGAAACGATGGACTTTCAATTGCTAGAGGGAAATACATTGCTTTTGTTGATGGGGATGATTCTGTTAAAGAAGAATATTTATCAAAACTATATGATGCCATCTCGGCTAAAGATTTAGAAATTGCGTGTTGCAATTTCTTATGCCTAAACGAGAAGAATAATAAGGTTTATAAAGAATTTACTTCTTTATTTGCTTATAAAAATGATAAATCGATTAAAAAAGTAAAAAAATCTTTTGCTTTTGATATACGAGTTAGATCTTTTGTTTGGAATAAAATTTATAAAAAGCAATTTTTAATAGAAAATAATATAAGTTTTCAAAAGCTTATAATGCCTTTTGAAGATTTTATATTTAATTTTTTGTGTTTCTTTAAAACTAAGAAAGATGTAGGCTTTACAAAATGTAGAGAATATTTATATTTGCAAAGAGAAGGTTCTTATACAAAAAATGAAAATCAACTTAAGATTCTTGATGCTTTAATTAATTCGATTTCTTTTATTAAAGGCTATGAATTATTAAAAGAAGAAAAGTTTCCTTATCTATTTTTTTATTACTCAAAGTTGTTTCTTCTTAAATATACTTTATTTGTTAATAAAGAAATGATTGAAGATTATAACAAAGCAAGAAAACAATATATTTCAAAATTTAAATTCATTAAAAATGCAAAATCAATTGATGATATTGAAGTAGAAGTAGTTAATTATTTAAAGTCACATTTGTAAAGAAAATCTTTAAAAATTTAAGGTTAAATATATAAAATTTTGGTTAAAAAATAGAGTTTTAGCAGTGTTTTAGTATATTTCTAGTAGATATTCAGTATGAAAAAGGACAAAAATAATCGAAAGAATTTTTCTTATTTTTTAGTACATAGGTCTTAGCAATGTGCTAAAATATTTATTATGATAACAATATTTAAAGAGAATGGAAAAGCGCTTGTAAAAGAAGAATATGACACACTAGAAGGTGTGACTTTAGAACCTGGTTCTTGGATTCATCTTGATAATCCGACAGCAGAAATTTTAAATCAAGTTGCCAAGTTAACTGAAATAAACAATGATATGTTAATGGCTACACTTGATGATGAAGAAAGCGCTCGTATTGATACTGATGATGGCTGCACATTAATAGTTTTAGATACGCCTTATGTCGAAGATGTTGAAAAAGGAATTTATACAACTGCTCCTTTTGTTATCGCATATAATAGAAGTTACTATGTAACTGCAAGCAAGCATAATTTTGAATTAATGAGTGAACTTTTTAAAAGGGTAAAATTAATCGAGCCTCATAAGCATGTTCGCATGACATTAAATTTTGTCTATAGACTTGCAACTTTATTTATTAATTATCTTAAAAAGATTGATGTTAATACAAAAGACATTGAATTTAAATTACGTGATTCAATGAAAAATAAAGAATTATTCTCTCTTATGGATATAAATAAGACTTTAGTTTATTTTTCTACAGCTTTAAATGCTGATAAAGGTATTCTTTCTAAATTACTTAGATCACAAAATTATAAAAAATATGAAAGTGATTTTGATTTAATGGAAGATGCAGAAGTTGAAATAAACCAAGCTATTGAAATGTGTTCTATTTATAGAGAAATTCTTGTAGGAATGATGGGTGCTTTTGGTAGTGTTATTTCAAATAACTTAAATATTGTTATGAAGACACTTGCTATCGTTACAATTGTTCTTTCTATTCCAACTCTTATTGCTTCAATTTATGGAATGAATGTTGAAAACTTACCACTTGCGCATAATCCTTATGGATTCTACATCTTATTAGCTGTTTCTATCGTTTGCGCTTTAGTTGGTGCGATTTGTATTTTATTTATTTCTAATAAAAGTAGAAAAGATTAATGAATTAAATTTTTAATATTTTCATCACTTAATAACTTTATGAGGTCATCTTCACTCGAGATGACTTTTTCTTTTATTAATGAATAAAAATAATTGTAGATTTTATCTTCATTATTTTTAATCTTTTTATAATCTTTTTCTGTATAGCCTAAAAAATATTCTTCAATCAAAGAAAGTAGATATCTTCTAATTAACGCAATAATTTCTTTTTCAATCCAATAAAGGTAAGTGATGTTTTTATTCTCAATTTGCTTCATCTTTATATAAAGAGGAAGAGCGTCAAATGGATTATGATATAAATCACAATAAACAAAATCTATATCTTTAAGATTTTCATTTTTATTTATATATTCAATTGCATCATCTTTTATAATTTTAATCTTTTCTTTATTTTTAAATTGAGGAAAAAGGAACTTGCTAAAAATATCGATGATATTTTCATCTTTTTCAACGATTAAAATTTTATTAACATCATTTTTGTTGCTTAACATATAAGCAATATAACCAAGTCCTAAGCCTTGAACGATAATATTTCCTTTCATTTTATTAATATCGTTTTTCATTGTATTAATTTCATGTGGAGTAATTGACATCCAAGTAATGTTGTTTTTAATGATTTCAATGTAAGGAAATTTATCTATAAAATAACCTAATGAATTTGTTTCTTTATAGTATTTTTTATCATCAACTTTTATTGAATCAACCAAATTAACTTCATATGGTCTATAAAAAGATGATTTAAGAATATAATCTTTATATTTAATAGGATTAGCAATTTTTATATTTTGAAAATATGGATTGTTTTTATATTCGTTAATATCTAATTCCTTTATATCTTTTAAATTATATGATTTTGCTAAATGGATAAAATCATTATCTTCAGGATCGATTTCAAGAAGTTCAAGCATTGAAAAATAAATAGGAGAATCTGTTTCTTTATATTTTTCTACTAAATTTTTATCAATTGAAGTACGAAAATTTTCTAAAAATTCATTGATAATGTTATCAACTAAAATATTTGTTTCTTTTGTTTCAAGATATTTATCAACTATTGATTTCTTTAATTTTACTTCCATAATTTAATCCTTTTAAACAATGAGAATTATATATAAAATATTGGAGTATGAAAACTTTAATTGTATATAAATCAAACACAGGATTTACAAAAGAATATGTAGACATGATTAAAAAAAGAATAGTTGATGCTACTGTGGTTGAAATTAAAAAACTAAATTCAAAATTGATTAAGCAACACGACATTATTTTTTATGGAGGTCCTTTAAGAAATAATGTTATTTTAGGATTAAATAAATTCTTAAAATATAACGATAAATTTGGCGATAAAGATATCTTTATTTTTGCAACTGGAATTCAACCAATTGATAATGAGAAAAAAGAATTAGTAATTGATACAAATCATCTAGATTTATATCACGTAAGACTTTATTTACTTCCAGGTGGTTTAGATATTTCAAAAATGAGCAAATTCCAACAAAAAATGATTAAATTTGGTCTTAAAATGGCTGAAAAGAGTGGAAAGATGCCTGGAGGAATTGACTCAAGCATGATTGAAAGTAGATTAAATACACCATTAAATCTTGTTTCGCCTCTATCAATTGAAAGGATGATGGAAGTTTATACTCTTGTTAATTTAAAGAGAATGAAAAACAAAACTAAATGATGCACTCGCATCATTTTTTACAAAGTTTTGAATAATCTTTTCTATTTAGATTTATAGAATAATTATCTAAATTAAATTATAATATTGTTCATGGAAAATCCTGGAATAAAAGTAGTAACAACGAATAAGAAAGCATCGTTTAATTATTTCTTATCAAATTTTTTAGAAGTTGGAATTGAATTAACTGGTACTGAAATTAAATCAATTAAACTTCATAATGTAAGTTTATCTGACTCTTACATAGTCTTTAAAAATGGTGAAGCTTTTATTTTAAACATGAACATAAGTGTTTATGAAAAAGGAACAATTTATAATCATGATCCATTAAGAACAAGAAGACTTTTAATGCATAAAAATGAAATTCTTAAATTTGAACAAAAAACAATTAAAGAAGGTTACACAGTTGTTCCAACTAAACTTTATATAAAAAAAGGTTTAGCGAAACTTGAAATTGCTCTTGCTAAAGGTAAAAAACTTTACGATAAACGTGAAACAATTAAAGAACGTGATGATGCGAGAAACATGGCCAAAGCACTTAAAAGGGAATAAATTATGAATAAAATGACACTTTTATATAAAATTTCATATAGTGCCCTTTTCATAGCTCTTGGTATTATTCTTTCTAGATTTATCTCAATTCCTGCTCTTTTTGGTTTACCATTTTTAAAGATAAGTTTTGCTCCATCAATTGTTATGTTTTCTAGTTTTTATTTAGGACCTGTTTTCGGCTTAATTGTTGGACTACTTGTAGATGTTTTAGGTGCACTTATGTTTCCAACTGGTGCTTTTAATCCTTTATTTTCGATAGCAGCAGGTTTAACTGGACTCATCCCATTTTTAGCATATTATGTAATTTCAAAAACAAAAATTGAAAATAAATTACCAATTATAAGTATCATTTTAGTCATTGCATTTAATTTATTTATCATATTATTTATGTGTTTTAATGATGAAATTAGATCCGAAAGTGGAAAAAGAGCCTATACACTTTATCAATGGATCAAATGGAGCGTTTCGATAACTGCTTTGCTATTATCTATCCTTTATATAATAGGAGAAATTATTTTAAGAAATAAATTTAAAGAAAAAAGATTTAATAAATTTTATAACATTTATACAATCACAAGTAGTGTCTTTGTGACTTATTTTATTTTTAAAATTCCAGTTGGAAGTTTAGTACAAGCTTTCATTCTTGATTGGGACTTTTTAATTATTTTAACAAGCAGAATGCTAACTGGCTTTATAACGAGCTTTGTACATATATTTATTATAAGTGTAGCACTTGATTTATCGCTTTCTTTTAATGTAAAAGGCGCTCTAATCTCACCTAAAATATTAAATTTTCATGAAAATAATGAGGAAAATACAGATACTCAAATTAGCAAAGAGAAGGTAAAACAAAAATGATGGAAGATAATAAAACAAACGAAAAAATAGAATTAGATGAAGCTGAAAAAGAAGCTGATAAATATGAAAAAATGTTTGATGATAAACCAAACAAATCTCATAAAGGATTACTCATTTTTATTGGCGTAATCTTTATTTTAATTATCGCTGTCTTAATAACTTTACTTTGTATTTAGTTCTTGAATGTTTTTAAATCTTTTTCATTGATTTTATAAATATTCATAGCATTTTGGTACATGACTTTGTTGTAGTCAGACCTATTTAATTTAATATAATTTTTAAAATAATCTTGA
Organism: uncultured Mollicutes bacterium; assembly: GCA_900545015.1. Classification (GTDB taxonomy): domain Bacteria; phylum Bacillota_I; class Bacilli_A; order RFN20; family CAG-826; genus Onthovivens. Next base: position 50,672 of record UQXJ01000002.1, read on the forward strand.
TAGATTGGATTGTTTAATGTGTCTTCACCATCAATAGGATTATCAGTTCCAAACATAACACGATCCATTAAATTCAATTTCTTTAGTTTTCTTAAAGTTCTCATATTGACCCAAGCTGTATCAGCATAAATATTTTTGCATTCAACCATTGCTTCAATTGCGTGAATGTGGTCGGTTTCTAATTCCATATGCGCAGCAACAAAAATAATATCTGGATTTTTTAAAGCAACTTCTTTTAGATATTTAATTTGTGAAAACTTATCGCCTGCTGTATGGACAAGAATTGGGAGATTATATTTTCTAGCAATATCTAAATAAGGAATAAATTTTTTATTTGTTATTTTCATTCTTGAGCAAAAAGGATGAAATTTAATTCCATGGATGAAATCGATATTTTCTTTTATAAATTTATCAACTTCTTCGTAATTATTTTCGGTGTGGGGTCTTACCCAAACAAGCATCCCCATATGTTTATGTCTTTTAATAAAACTTAAAAGTTTTTTTGAACCTTCAATCTGCTCAGTAAATTTTTTAGAAATATTATCTTCTTTAAATTCAGTACCATCAAAACTTATTAAAGTGTAAGAAATGTGATATTTATTTATACTTTTTAATAAATTTAATTTTGTAAGAGTTAAAGTTGGCCAATATCCAATATGTGTATGTGTATCAATAATGAAGTTGTTTTTCATACTTAAGATTATATCCTCAAAAATTTAATTTATATATGAAAGTGCGACTAAATATTTAAAAATGATACATTTTCGTTTTAATATGCAATATATTATTATCTCAAGTTCCTTTTAACTTTAATTAGAAATTATTATTAATTATAATTAATAATATGAAAAACAAAGAACCACTTACACAAAAAACTATTTCACTAATTACAGCAATTTCAGGAAGTCTTATTGTTGTTTTAGGATTATCAACTTTTTTCATAATTAAGGCAGTTACCCCAAATTATGCAATGATTAAAGATAATAAAGTTGTAAATGAATTAGAAGATATACTTGAATATCCTTCAGGTGAAAAGAAAATTAACATGAATAAATATTACACATTCACTTCATATACAAGTGAACAAGATGTAATAAAAATAAATAAAGAAGAAAACGGATTAACTATTTCACTCAATAATTTATTTAATTTAAATTCAACAATCATTGAAGAAAGCAAAGATGATTTTATGTTTAATTTATATTTATCAATTATTGATGCTAATGGTGAAAAAATTGATTTTAGTAAAGGATATTACGCTTATCACATTGAAGATGGAAGCGAAAAGCCAAAACAACAACTTTTAACTTCAAATGCAATAAAACTTGAAAAGTTTCAATTTAATAAAGAATATAAAGAAAAACATAGCGAACTTAAAATTGTTTTTGATTATAAAGAAAATGTAGATAAGGACAAATTAAAAACATTAAGTGTTGATAAAGATAGAACTTATCTTTCGTTCTTTGTAAATTTAGGATAATGAGGTAAAAAAATGAATATAGTAGATAGATTTAAAAAAATAATTGCTTTTGATACAGTAAGTGATGAAAATTCATCAACTTATCCATCAACAAAAACTCAATTTGAATTTGGAAAAATGCTTGTTGAAGATTTACATGAAATTGGTGTAACAAATGCTTATCAAGACGAACATGGCGTAATTTATGGTTTTATTGATGCTAATAAAGAAAAAACAATTGGTTTAATTGCTCATATGGATACAGCACCAACTATTGCTGGAGGAATTAAAAATCCTAGAATTATTGAAAAATATAATGGTGAAGCAATTAAATTAAATGAAAAATACACTATGTCACCTAGTGATTTTCCTGTTTTAAAAACAGTAGTTGGTGAAGAGCTAATGGTAACAGATGGCGAACATCTTTTAGGTGGAGATGATAAAGCTGGAATCGCTATTATTTTTGAATTTGCTAAATATTTTAATGATCACAAAGATGAATTTAATTACAATTTAGCTATTTCATTTACGTGCGATGAAGAAATTGGAAGAGGTGCTTCTAAATTTGATGTTAAAAAAATGAAAGCTGACATTGCTTATACACTTGATGGTGAATCAATTTATGAAGGAAATTTTGAAAATTTCAATGCAGCAAGTGCTAGAGTTGTTATTAGTGGCGTCGGTGTTCATCCAGGGATGGCAAAAAATATTATGGTCAATGCTTGCTTAGTAGGCATAGATTTTAATAACGAACTTCCTAAAGATATGATTCCATCTAAAACTGAAGGCTATGAAGGATTTATTCATCTTGATGAATTTAAAGGTGATGTTGAACACGTTGAAATGAGCTATATTTTAAGAGATCATGATAAAGAAAAACTTGAAAATAAAAAAGAATTATTAGTTAAAGCAAAAGCTGCTGCTTTAAAGAAATATCCAAAAGCTCATATCGAATTAATGATTAAAGATGACTATAGAAATATGAGAGATTATTTCATAAAAGATATGAAAGCAATCGAACTTATTAATAAAGCTTACATTGAATCTCACAATAGAATTGAGTATTTACCAATTAGAGGTGGGACAGATGGAGCAACAATTACTTATATGGGACTCCCATGTCCAAACTTAGGAGTGGGCGATTTTAATCCTCATGGTAGATTTGAATTTGTGTCTCTTACACAAATGAAAAAAATGGTTGAAATTCTTAAGTATTTATTAAAATAGTTGAGATTTGCAAGGTTTTTCACTAAAAAGGGTTTAAAATAAATCCTTTTTTAAAAGGTTATTTGCTTATAAAACGTTTTAAAAAACCCAGAACTTAACTTAAAAATTAGGTGTTTAATTTTAAGAATGATTAAAACTATAAAATGTAGTAGAATAACAACGCTAAAGGAGTAAAAGTATGGAAACGATTTCTTGGGATGAATATTTTATGGGTATTGCTTTATTAAGCGCAAAAAGAAGTAAAGATCCTTCTACACAAGTTGGAGCATGTATCGTTGATGAAGACAATAAAGTTGTTTCAATCGGATATAATGGCATGCCAAGAAAAGTTGATGAAAGTCAATTAACTTGGAACAAAGGTGAAGGACTTGATTCTAAATATTTATATGTTTGCCATGCTGAATTTAATGCAATTTTAAACACAAGAAATGGAAGTAGTTTAAAAGGATGCACAGTTTATGTTACTCTCTTCCCTTGTAATGAATGTGCAAAAGCAATTATTCAAGTTGGCATTAAAAAAGTTATTTATTTAAGTGATAAATATAAAGATTCAACAGAAACACAAGCAAGTAAGAAATTATTAACTTTAGCTGGTGTTGAATTTGAACAATATAAAGGAAGATATAGCGAAATTTTATTAAAATAAATGGAAAAAGCAATTGAAGTTAGAAATTTAAATTTCTCTTACGAGGATGGTATTCCTGTACTAAAAGATGTATCGTTTGACGTCGATAAAGGCGAATATGTTACATTAATTGGTCATAATGGAAGTGGAAAATCAACACTTTCTAAACTTTTAGCATACCTTGTTGAACCTAAAAGTGGAGAAATTTTTATTAATGGTCATATTTTAAATGAAAGTTATGAACCAACTTTAAGAAAAACTTTAGGAATTGTTTTTCAAAATCCAGACAACCAATTTATCGGCTCAACGGTTGAAAGTGATATTGCATTTGGACTTGAAAATAGAGAAGTTGAAAGAGAAAAAATGATTGAACTTGTGAAGAAATATTCTGCACTTGTTAATATGGATAAATTTTTAAAAAGAGCACCAGATGAATTAAGCGGTGGTCAAAAACAACGTGTTGCTATCGCTGGAATTTTAGCTCTTGGACTAAAAATTATTATTTTTGATGAATCTACATCAATGCTTGATCCAGAAGGCGTTGAAGATATTAAATCTTTAATATTTAAAATGAAAAAAGATGATCCTGAATTAACTTTTATTTCAATTACTCATGATATTGAGGAAGCTTATTTAAGTGATAGAGTAATTATCTTAAATGATGGAAAGATTTTTAAAGAAGGAACCCCTAACGAAGTATTTAAAAACGAAGAAGAAATAAAAAGTATTGGCTTAGATATTCCTTTTGTATTAAAAGTTAAGAATTCTTTAAAAGAAAAAGGAATTGACGTTCCTGAATCAATAAATTCAATAGAAGGACTTGCAGAATTTATATGTCATTAATCGAAACAAGAAATTTAACATATATTTATGATAAAAAAGACCCTAACGGATTTGATGCATTACATGATATAAACATTCAAATTGAAAAGGGAGATTTTGTTGCAATTGTTGGAAAAACAGGCAGTGGAAAATCTACTCTTGTTCAAACTTTTAATGCGCTTTTATTACCTACAAGTGGTGAAACTAGAGTTGAAAATTTTATTATTACTGGTGACAAAAAAAGATTAAAAAAAGAATTAAAAGAACTCCCTATTGAAGCTCAAAAAGACAATAAGAAACTTTCGAAACTTAGGAAAAAAGTAGGAATGGTTTTTCAATTCCCAGAATATCAACTTTTTGCTGAAAATGTTTTAAAAGATGTTATGTTTGGGCCAAAGAACTTTGGATTAAGTGAAGAAGAAGCTAAAAAGAAATCAATTGAAGCTTTAAAAAGCGTTGGTTTAAACGAAAAATATTATCAAAAATCTCCTTTCGAATTAAGTGGAGGAGAAAAACGTAGAGTTGCTATTGCTGGAATTTTAGCAAGTGAACCTGAAGTTTTAATTCTTGATGAGCCTACAGCTGGACTTGATCCAATTGGTAAAAGAGAAATCATGGAACTTATTAAAAAATATCATGAAAGTGGAGACAAAACTATTATTGTTGTCACTCATGATATGGATATAGTTTTAAATTATGCTAAGAAAGTTATTGTTTTAAGTGACTCTAAACTTATTGAAACTTTAACTCCTAGTGAGCTTTTTAATACACATGATTTAACTAATTATTCATTAGAGATTCCAACTATCTATAAATTTAAGAACTTACTAAAAAGTAATGGATTTGCAGGGTTTTTGGATGATAAAAACGATTTTAACTCAATAATTGATGAGATTACGAGGGTGAAAAAATGAGCAATGTATTTGGACAACTAACACATTACAACACCGTAATTCATCGTATTGATGCACGTGTTAAATTCTTTGGCTTAATCGCTTTAATGGTGGTTTGCTTTTTAAATTATGGAAATTATGCAAATCGTTTTATTATTCTCGGCGCATTAGCATTAATTATTTATATCATCATGCTTTTAGGAAAAGTTTCACTTTTATCTCTTCTTAAAAACTTAAAAGGACTTTGGATAATGATGATATTTTTACTCATAATATTTGTTTTTGTTCCTTCTAGAACTGGTTCAACTGATTCATATCATGAAATGTTTCGTTTTAACGATAATTACATTATTTATTGGGAAGGATTATTCCAAACACTTCATGTCTTTTTAAGACTTGTTTTAATGGTTGCTTTAACTTTAATTTTAACTTCAACAACTGAACCAATGGATATAACTTACGCACTTGAATGGTATTTATATCCTTTAAAATTATTAAAGTTCCCAACTCAAATCATAACAATGATTATTTCACTTGCTTTAAGATTTATTCCAACACTTTTAGGTGAATCTCAAAAGATTATGAAAGCTCAAAAAAGTAGAGGCGTTGATTATGATAGAGGTTTTTTAAGCCAAAAAATTAAAAGTATTACAACTTTAATTGTCCCTTTACTTATTAGTTGTTTCTCAAAATCAACAGAATTATCTCTAGCAATGGTCGCTAGAGGTTATGATCCATATGCGAAAAGAACAAGTTATAAAATTTTAAAATTTAGAAAATATGATGCTTTTGCTCTCACCTTCATTTTGATAATTTTAGCGACCTTCATCACTTTAAGCTGCTTAGCAATTTATTATCCAGGTGCAGATAATTTCTTAAAATTATTTTTTGGAATTGAGGCTTTTTAAATGAGATATTTACTTTGCTTTTCTTATGATGGAACTGACTTTTATGGATATGCAAAGCAAGTCAATACGCTTACAATTCAAGGCGAAGTTGAAGAAAAATTATCTTTAATTTTTAATGAAGAAATTAAGATTAATGCAAGTGGAAGAACTGATAAAGGCGTACACGCTTATAATCAATACGCACACTTTGATAGCGATAAAGAAATTAATGTAGAAAAACTAACTTATTCATTAAATAAGCTTCTAAATAAAGGCATTTTTGTGAAATATGTGAAAACTGTTGATAACGATTTTCATTCAAGATTTAACGCAAAATGCAAAATTTATGAATACAAAATCAAGGTTAATAACTACTTACCTTTTGAAAGAAATTATGTTTATTTTTTTAAAAATCTAAATTTAAATAAAATTGAAGAAGCTTCAAAATTATTTATTGGCGAACATTCATTTAAAAATTTTACGAGTAAACCTGATGATGAAAATAATTTCGTTAGGAACATTTTTGATATCAAAATAATTCACGAAGGAGATTATTGTTTTCTAGATTTTTTAGGTGATGGATTTATGAGATATGAAATTCGAAAAATCGTAGGTTCTCTCATTGCTTATGCAACTGATAAAATTGATTTAAAAACTCTAAAAGAGTATTTAGACAAAAGTGAAAGAGATATAATCAACTTCCAAGCACCTAGCCAAGGCCTTTATTTAAAAGACGTAATTTATAAATAAACGCAATTAAAATTCAAAAATATTGAGGATACTACTTAAAAGTAGTAAAATAATTCCATTAAAGGAGATTTTTTAGTATGGGTAGACATTTTGAAGTCAGAGCCGCATCTATGGCAGCAACTGCAAAGAAAAAAAGTGCAATTTACATGCGTGCATCTAAAGAAATTTATATGGCCGCAAAAAGAGGTGTCCCTGATCCAAACTCCAATCTTGCTTTAAGAGCAGCAATTGATAAATATAGAAAACAATGTCCAAAAGATGTTATTGATAGAGCAATTAAAAAAGCTCAAGGTGGCGATGCTACTAACTATATTGAAGGAAGATATGAAGCATATGGACCAGCAGGTTCTTACATTATTATTGACACATTAACTGATAACTCAAATAGAGCTTTAGTTAACGTAAGAACAATTATTACAAAAAAAGGTGGTCACTTAGGTGATGTATCTTATAACTTCGAACAAGTTGGAATCTTAGATTTTAAATTTGATGGAACAGTTGAAAACTTAGAAGAAATGTTAATCTTAGGTGATGTTGATGTTAAAGAAATCACTGTTGAAGATGGCGTTGCTGAAGTTATCGTTGAACCAAGTGCATTTGCGAAAGCAAAAGAAGTTTTAGCAGATAACGGAATTACTGAATTTGAAGCTGCAGAAGTTACAATGAAGGCAAATGATCCAATTACACTCGAAGGCGAAGAATTAAGAAAATTCCAAGAATTATTAGATATGCTTGATGATTGTGAAGATGTTCAAGCAGTTTATCACAACGTATCACTTTAATTTGCGCATAAGCGAAAGGAGTTATGACTATGGCAGAAGTTAAAAAAGTAACTAAAAAGGCTGTAGAAGCAAAAGAAACAAAAGACGTTAAAAAGGCAGCTCCTAAAAAGAAAAAAGTTTATCACCTTAAAAAAGTTGATGGTAAATGGGAAGTTATTCTTAAAGAAGGAGAAAAAGTCATTAAGAAATTTGATACTAAAGAAGAAGCAATGGCATATTGTGAAGTTTTAGTTAAGAATCAAGATGGCACACTTCTTGTTCATGCATCAAAAGGAAAATCAAAAGGTAGATTTATTAAATCATAAGGATTAAAAATATGTTGATTGATAATATTAAAAAAGAAAAGCTAATAGCTTTTAAGAATAAGGATAACAACAAAAGAGCAGTTCTTGAAATTGTTATCAATAAATATATGATTGCTGGTTATGAAGCAAAAGCTAGTGGGAAAGAACTTAGTGATGCTGATTTAATCAAAATCATCTCTAAAACACTTAAAGAATTGGAAGAAGAAAAAGCAAGCTACGAAAAAGCAAATAGAGTTGATACAGTAAATGATATCAATGCTCAAATTGAAGTTTTAAGTGCTTATCTTCCTAAATTAATGTCTGAAGAAGAAATTAAAAATGTTATTCTTTCTTTAGAAGATAAGAGCGTACCTGCTGTTATGAAACATTTTAAAACAAATTATAACGGCAAATGCGATATGGCTCTTGTAAATAAAGTATTAAAGAGTTTATAATTTATAGGCTTGTTTCAAGCCTATAAACAATGGGGATTTAGTTTAATGGTAGAGCAGCGGTCTCCAAAACCGTTGATAAGGGTTCGATTCCTTTAATCCCCGCCATTAATTGAACAAATGACAATGCGGTAGAAAGTATTGTCTTTTTTTATGCCTAAACTAAACTTTTTGTTGTTTAAATATGTTAGCGATGCATACGTCAAAATATTATACGTATAAGAATAAAAGAAAAAATCAGTTTTGTTTTAACTTAGTACTATAATTTCTGACGATCTTTTTTGTCATTCCGCCATTTTTCGCCAGTGAGATTTCAACCCATTTTTAATACTTTTAGAATATGGTAATAGATTATCAATTGGCTCTTTATTTATTTTTGATATGTAAATAATAATCTTTATAAATTTAGTTCAATTTAATTATTGAAATGTAATTAAATAATATTATGAATCTTTTAACAAAACTCCCTTGAATTTTCTTATAAAAAAAACAAAACTCCCTTTATATTTCTTAAATTTTATTGAAAACTCCATTGAATTTTCTTAAAATACAATTAGAAATACGTTTGGCAATAATATAAGAGAGGTTGATAACTATGTATTTTAGAAGAAAAATTGATTCAAAATTATATACATGGCTTAATAATGAAGATAGAAGTCCTGCATTGGTTGTTGGTATAAGACAATGCGGAAAAACAGAAACTATAAGACAGTTTGTTACTCAAAATGGGTATCAAATCGTAGAAATAAATTTTTGGACCAATCCAGATTTTAGATTAGATTTTGAAGGTAAATTAGACGTAGATACTATAATTTCTAATCTCTCACTTAGGTTTCCTAATATAGATTTTAATCCTAAAAAAATAATATTATTCTTTGATGAAATTCAGGATTGTCCTAGAGCAAGACTATCATTTAAGAACTTTAAAGTAGATGGCAGATATATTGTTATTGGTAGTGGTTCGTATTTAGGCATTAATGGTTATGTCATTGGAGATTCTACGCCTACACCTACTGGGTATGAAGATGTTTTTCATATGAAAACAATGGATTTTGAAGAATTTTTATGGGCTTTAGGATATAAAGAAGAACAAATTAATTTTTTGTATGAGCGCTTTATTAATAGAAACGCAATACCATTAAACATGTATAACTTATATAAAGATATTTTCAATAAATATTTGTGCATTGGCGGATTTCCTAAAGTAGTTAAGGAATATATAAAAACTAATAAGATTATAGATGCATTCAAGGTATTAAATAGCACTGTATTTGACATGAAGATTGATTTTGGTAGAAGAATGAGCAATAGTGGTAGTCCTGTGTTTAAAGCTGCTGAAGTATCAAGAATTCAGAATGTATTTGACCTAATTCCAACATTTCTTGCTAAAAAGAATAAAAGATTTATTGTTTCTAAAGTGCAAGGTGGAACTCAATATGATAAAAATGATGCTATTGAATATTTAAAACAAGCTCATATTGTTCAAAAAGTTTATAACGTAGAAGCACCTTCATTACCATTACAGGGTATGCGAATTGAATCACAATTTAAATTATTTCCTGAGGATATTGGAATTGTTTCTGCTATGTATGGATTAGATTTTGTAGCAGCAGTAAATAGAGGAGAATTAGGACAAGGCAAGGGAGCGTTATATGAAGCATTAGTGTTTGACGGATTAAGCAAAGCTGACATTGAGCCGTTTTATTTTGCTAAGAAAAGCGGCTTAGAAATAGATTTTGTAATTTCTTATGGTGGCTATGCTACTTTAGTTGAGGCTAAAGCTAAAAATGGTAATACTAAGTCTAGTAAAACGGTTATGAGTCATCCTGAACACTATGGCAAAACTAAACTTATAAAAATTGGCGATTACAATATTGGTGGTAATGATGATATGGTCACGATACCACATTATCTTGTGTTTATATTAGGCAAACTTAAATACGATTTTTAATATCATTCAACACCTAATAAATAAATCTTACCTATTTACCAATAAATGAAATACTGATCATGAGAAAATAAGTTTAGCCAATTGATTTTAACTTGTTTATTTTAAGATTATGTGTGAAGATTTAAATACAACGAAATATACGATGAAGGCTATAAAAGCAAAAAAGGGATAACTATAACTACAATATTTACATTATTGATAACAATAATATCTAGTTTTTATTGATTTTATCTTTTAATTATAATCGTATATAATCTTCCTAAAATTAAACCCATAAAATAAAATAAAAGGTGCGTCATAAGGACTGAAAGGTACATTATATATATCAACATAATCGGAACCTCCATTTGAAGCGAGTAATGGTATTTCGTCAAACGTTCTATTGCAATTAACAGGTGATATTAAGCATTTTATATTTAAAGTAGATGTGTTTATCTTTTTGAATTATTCTATTATCCTTTATATATCTTTGTTTTGCGAATTATAACAATCAGGAGTTTGCGTGATAATAGTTTTCAATTAAATCATCAATTGTTCCAATAGTGGTAATTATAGTTTTAAATATAAACTATACACTTTTTACATTGTTAATAAAATTGCGCAGTATAACACGAAAAATATGAGTTAATCAACTTATTAAACTGAGCAAAAATGTTGATATTTAATAAAGTGCGCAGTATAGTACAATTAAAGACTTATGTGAGGTGAGCTTATGATTATTCGAGAAAAATATTTAAAAGAAATTAGACCTTTTTATGATAGTGATTTAATTAAAATCATTACAGGAATAAGAAGATGTGGCAAATCAGTTATTCTTAAAACTATTTATGATGAAATAAATAAAAATTCTTCAAATACCATATATTTGGATTTTGAAGATGCAGGCGACTTAAAGAAGGCAGGAACTTTAGAATTATTGCTGAATTATATTGATAAAAATAGAAAAGATGGTAAGTGCTATATTTTTTTAGATGAGGTTCAGAATATAAAAGATTGGGCGATAGCAGTCAGAACATTAAGACTTCATAATAATTCAGTATTTATATCTGGTTCTAATTCTAAATTATTATCAAAAGAATTTGCTACTGAATTATCTGGCAGATATGTATCTTTTAGAATTAGACCATTTGTTTATAAAGAAATAATTGAGTATTCAAAAGAAATTGGAAGAAAGTTTAACATAACAGATTATCTAATATGGGGCGGTTTTCCAAAAAGATTTGATATGGAAAATGAAGAATCAACTGTTAGATATTTAGAAGATTTAGAAGATACTATTGTTATAAAAGATTTAATTAAAAGATATAAAATCAAAAAACCTGAATTATTTAAAAAGTTTGTAAATTTTGTGCTGAGAAATAATTCAAGATTATTATCTGCAAGATCAATTCACAAGTATTTATTAGGTCAAGGTGTTGAATGCTCATCAAATACAATTTTAGGATATATGCATTATTTAAAAGAAGCATATGTAATAGAAGAATTACCTCAATATTCAACAAAAGTAAAAAGAGAATTAAATTTCAATCCCAAATTATATAATTCTGATGTTTGTTTTAATTCACTAAAAGTTGATAACGGAAGATACGACTTAGATCATAATTTAGAAAACATTGTATATAATGAACTTTTATATATGGGATATGCTTTAAAAGTTTTTGATAACAAAGGGAAAGAAATAGATTTTTTAGCAACTAAGAGCGGAAAAACATTTTTAATTCAAGTTGCATATAGTGTAGTTGATGAAAAAGCATATAATAGAGAATTTGATGCTTTTGCTGATTTAGATAACGCTAATCAAAAAATATTAATAACTAATGATGAGGTAGATTATTCATCATCAACAGTGAGACATATTAAATTAGAAGATTTCTTAATGATGGAGGAATTATAGTATTGTATATGAAATAATTCCGATAAAATTATTTTTATCATCCAAAATCCTAATGTTTGTAAACACTTAAAAGCAAAATGAACTATAAGCCAAATTGCTAAACGTTGTAACGTTAAATTGCCAATTTGAATATTTTAATGCTTGAGAACAGGCATTTAATGCAATCATAAGAAAATTAATTAGAATATTTATTGAACCAAAATCGAATTGAGCAAAGAAACTAGGACGGATATAAATGAAATTGAAATATGACTTTGTTTTATTCGTCTAGAAAAACAAATCATACGGAATAGAAATACAAAATCATACGGAATAGAAACTTTAAATCATACGGAATGACATAAAATATAGTTGTAGAAGATAGCATAGAAAATAGAGAATACTTTAGTTGAGGCTAAAGCTTAAAATGGTAATACCAAGTCTAGTAAAACGGTTATGAGTCATCCTGAACACTATGGTAAAACTAAACTTATAAAAATTGGTGATTAAAATATTGGTGGTAATGATGATATGGTCACAAGACCACATTATCTCGTCTTTATATTAGGCAAACTTAAATATGATTTTTAATATTATTCAACACCTAATAGATAAATCTCACTTATTTAGCAATAAATAAAATGCTGTTTATGAAAAAATAAGTTTAGCTAAATGCAAGTCTAAATATTACTCGTGGATTGAAAAGAAGTATATCGTTTATGCAAAGAAGCTAAAGTAAACATTTCATACATTAATAATGAAAATGATTTTACAATCGAATTCTCTAGAATAGATAGAAATAAAATTGGCGAATTAAATGGCGAATTAAATGGCGAATTATCTAAAGAGGAATTCTCTGTTCTAACCGTTTTTAAAACTAATAAAAATGTGATAAAAGCTGAAGTTATTAAACAAGCTGAACTTTCAAGCCGAGCAATTGATAGAATCATAAAATCATTAAAAGAAAAAGAATTGCTAAGAAGAGTGGGCTCAAATAAAATTGGTTATTGGGAAGTTTTGAAATAGAATTTTTTCTTTTGAAGTTAATTTGTAAATTTACTTTTTATGCTGATATTAAAACTATTGAAAATTATATTTGCAATATTTGTGAGCAAGCAATGCGAGATAGCGAGATTAGACTTATTTTGAAGTTGCAAAATGCGAGTATAAAATCAAACAGATCTAGAAAACTATAAATGCGAATTGCAGCAACGTCATTAGTTTCAAATATTTTTTTGGAAAACATAATATTAAAAGTATAGGAATATTAAAACTGCCATAACTAATAAATTAGCAGTTGTCTTTATTTTGTGGACAACTGAATTATAGTAAGTTATTAGGAAAAATTTCTTCTTTTCCACAAGCGCAATTATAATATCACTAATGAAAAGTTTTCAGCTTTTCATCCTTCATGTGCAAATAAGTATTTTTTTAAAATTCTTTTAATTGGCATTCATTTACTAGTAGAATAAACATAAAATATAAGGCAAAAAACTTATATTAAGAATTGTTTTATGAATAAAATTACTGTAAAAAATATTAAAATTGATGTAACTGGAATTGGGGATGATGATTTTATTAGTCTTACTGATATGGCGAAAATTAAGAATTCAGAATTTCCTGCTGATGTGATTAAAAACTGGATGAGACTTAGAGCAACAATTGAATTTCTTGGCATCTAGGAACAAATAAATAATGCAAATTTTAACATGGTCGAATTCGACCAGTTTAAAAATGAATCTGGTCATAATTTTTTTGTAATGACTCCAACTAAATAGATAAAATACTATAGTTTAATTCAATTATTTCAAGAATGCTTTCCTTTTAGAACAAATAACTTTGTTTTAGCTAGTATAACTTAAAGCAATTGCTTTAATACTATTTATAAAATAATAATCTATTTTAAATATAAATAAGGATGATGTAGCAAAGTAAAATGCTACATCATCCTATGCATTATTAAGAACATATTAAGATTTTGCTAATTTAAAATGACAATCTTTTTTGTAGTTTGATAATACTTTCATGCGATGTTCGTGACGAAATTGCAAAATAGTAACATCTTTTACGGAGGTAATTGCATGAAAGGAAAATTTTTAATTTTTAGTATAACTGCTCTTTTGTCTTTAACAGGTTTAACAAATTGTTCTAGTACAACTGGCGGTGGTAATACAGATACTACGTGTCCTGAATGTCCACCTTGTGAAGACAAGGGTGATGGAAAAGACGATGGACAAGGTGGAGGAACAGAAAAACCTGACACTAAAGTTGATCCTTCCCAAGGACTTATTAGTCCAGAAAAGTCTGAATGGGGAGATAAAATTACTAATTTAATGGTTGAATATCTTGGAGGAGGAATTTTACCACTTATCGAACTTGGCGATGGCGAATTTGATGCTGAGTTTGTTAAAAACGATGAGAAAGAAGATTATAAATCATATTTAAAAATCGTTGGTGGTAGTTTCTTATCTTCAAAACTTGAATCAGCAGTAAAATTATATAAAGAACATTACTGGAATGCATTAATGATTGGTGAATCATTCTATGCTTCAAATGATTTAATAAAAGTTGAAGTAGAAGTTAGCAAAAACTACAATGGCTTATTTGAATTAAAAGCATTCTATCAAGAACCATTTAATCCAAAAGATGCAACTGCATGGAATGAACAAACTGAAGCATTAATTAAAGAACGTTTTGGTAGATTTGTAGTTCCATTTACTTATCTTGGAACAGTCAATTATGATTCTTCAATTAATGAAGAAGGAGCATTAGTTGTAAGTGGTGGAACTTGGAGTGATTCTGCTATTAATCAATTTGAAACATCTTTTAAAGGCTGGGAAATAACAAAAGATGAAGAAGTCTTAACTACAAGATATGCAACATTTAAAGATGGTGAAAATGAATTAAACGCTACTTTAACAAAAGCTCATAATAAAGCTGAACTTCAAGTATCAATCAAAGAAGCATTTGATTCATCTAATCAATCAGCTTGGTCATCAGAAGTTCTTAAAGAAATGGATAAATCTTTAAATAAAACTGTCTTACCTTATGTTTATTTAGGAGCTATTTATCCAACAATTGATAAAGCTACAACAAATGAAAGAAATCTTACTTTAGTTGGAAAGTTCTGGGATGATAAAATCTTAGAAAATGCTAAAGACGCATTTAAAATAGATTCATCCTGGAGTGAAAAAACTGTTGAAAGTGGAGTTGCTTTTACAAAATCTAATGAGTTTGATAGCTATGAAGTTGTTGTTGATAAAAATGAAAGTGGTCTTCCAACTTTAAAAGCATCAAGAACAGAAGTTTATAACGAAACAACTTTAAAAGCTTATCCTGAAGATCTCAAAACAGCATTTAAAGATAAATATGCTGAAGAAATGGATACTATTCCATTCTTATATTTAGGTACAGCATATCCTACATTAAATACTGAAATCCCTGCAAAACACGAAGAAGATACAAGTAAACTTGTTATTACAGGTGGCGTATACAATTCAAAAATCTTAGATAATTTTAGAACTAAATTTACTAAAGAAGCAGGCTGGTATACAGCAATTGATAATACTCATGAAGATTCTGGAACTAAAAACGATGAACCAAGTGATATATTAGCAGTTGCAATTAAAAACACAGGAGAATTCACATATAAAGTTGGTTTAGTTACTTTAGAAAATGCTGGTGAAAAAACAGCTTATCTTGAAATCAATAGATCAAAAAATATAACTACAGCCGCTACAAAATGGAGCGATGAAACTTTAGCTAACATGTCTAAAGTTTTAGGAAGTGATGTTACATTGCCTTTCTTCGATGTAGGTAGAGATACACTTGAAATTGCCTTCGATGAATCTGGACATCTTGAAATTCAATTTGTTGCTGATCACACTAATGTATCCTTTAGAGTATGGTCTGCAATTGATAGTTTAACAAAAGCAGATTGGGAATTAACTATTGCTCATAACGATACATATTACGATTCAGAAGCTTGGATTAATCAAGTTTCTGCAACAAAAGACTTTAATGGTAAAAAAGTTCAAGTTCAAATTAACATTAACGCAAGTGCTTATTATAGATTTGTATTGAAAGGCGGAGTTAGTCCAGTTGAAACTTATGATGCTAGTAAAGTAAACGGAAGTTGGAGCGAAGATATAAGTTCAGTAATTAAAGATAAATATAAAATTGATTTCCCTTACATCTATTTAGGTACTGATAATCCTTATATATTCGAGGATACCGAAGAAGGTACTACAAAAATTATTGGTAATGCTTTAACTAATGAATTATTTGTAAATGCAAAAGATGTATTAACAAAGAATGGTTTCTTAATTGATACAAGTGCATCTTGGGATATGCTTGTTAAAGCAACAAAAGAAAATAGCGATGGTAATATTGTAAATGTTGAAGTTAGTTATCATGATAACAAACCTTATATTAGCTTCTCATTAACTGAAGTATTTAAACCAGGCACTCAAACAGCATGGGATTCAAAAACTCAAGAATCTTTAAATAAAGAACTTCCTAGTGGTGTTACACTTCCTTATTTATATTTAGGAACAGCAGAACCAACATCAACTTTTGATACAAAAAATAATGTCAAAAAGATCTCTATAGTTGGTGGAAAATGGGATGATGCAGTTATTAATTTATCTAAATCATCACTTGAAACTAATTCATTTAGTGTTTCAATCGACTCTTCCTCATATTATACAGGTCCATCACTTCTTGCACATAAATTATTAGAAAGCTCTAGTGCAAAAGCTATAAGACTTAAATTAAGTGAAAATCGTGATGATAAAATTGAACTTGATGTATATATTGACTTGGTACCAGACGCTCCAAGTGATAAAATAGCAACTTGGGACGAATTCCCTAAGTATTATGGAACTTCTGTTACAGATGCTATGCAAACATATTTAGGAACTAAATTACCTGAATTCATTCCTAGTGCACTTGTACCATCTGCAGATGATAGCATTAGTATCAGCTCACCATATTCTCAACTTAGAAATAAGTATTTCAGTATGTATTCATACTATTGTGCTTATGACACATATTACTTATATGTAGCAATGGACAAACTTAAAGCTGAAGGATTTACAGTTAAATATAACCCATTCTCAAAAGATGAATTAGCTGGTTTCTCTGCTAGTAAAAAGGATGCAAATGGAACTTTATATATCTCATTTGCTCCATCAAGTGGTAATTATAGCGATTCTAATAACGGAATGAGTTTATCGGCACTTTATCTCCCTGATGCATCTTTATACGATAGTACAACTGCATTCTCAGAATCTGAAAAGAATACAATCTCTTCAAGTTTAGATGGGTTAGAACTTCCATATGCGAATCTTGGATCTGATAAATTAAAGATTACTGAAAGAACTAATGAAGTAAGTTTAATTGGTTACAATTATTCCGAAAAAATTATCGAAAATATTAAAAAGTCATATGGTGATGCTGGCTGGACAGTAAATGATACATATTCAATCAGTAATGGAGTCGCTTATAAAACTGTAAATGGCTTCTTAATTAAAAATGGTCATACTTACGTATTAACAGTTGTTCCAACTGTTTCAAAAGCAGTTAATGGAGGAGGAGCATTCTCTTCAAGCTCAGTTACAACTGAAGTTAAAGTAACAATGGCTTAATTAAAACATTTTATTAAAGGATGGTTAAATTATGTTAAAAAGTTTTATCAAAAGATTAAAATTAGAAAAAATATTACAAGGATCAATCTATGCTTTAGGTGGTTTATTATTAACATCTAGCTTATTGATTGCTATCTTTCAAATTTTAAAATTGACAGCTTGGTATTTTTATTTAATTGCTGTCGGTGGAGGTTTATTAACTTTTGTCATCATCCTTCTTGCTTATTATTTTGCTAAAAAAATAAAAGAAAAAGATGCTGCTAAAAGAGTTGATAGTAACTTTGATCTTCACGAAAAAGCATCAACCATGGTTGAATTTGAAGGAAAAAGTGGCTTTTTAATCGAAAAGCAAAGAGAAGATGCTAAAAAATGTATTAAGCATACTAATCCTAAAAAACTTGCCATTAAATTAACAATGGCAAGTTTAGTTTTCCCTTTAATTGGAGGTGGCGCATTTGCGACATCTTTCTTTACAAATAACATTGTTAATGCTTTTACTTTTGAAAATGATGATAATTTTGATAATGACACAGATAAAATTATCGATAATATCAAAGAATATATTGGAAAGAGTCAAGCTTCAGCTGCATTTAAAGAAAAATTATATAAGATCTTAGAAGATCTTCGTGAAGACCTAAAAGGTGATGTTTCAATTCCTTCTAGAAGAGAAAAAGTAAATAAAGCAAAAGAAGAAGTTGATGTTGCTTTAGATGAAGTTAATACAAAAGAAGAAATCGGAGAAGCATTACTTAAAGAAGATAATGATTTTACAGAAGTTGGTGCAGTAGTTTCTAGTGCTGAAGTTGAAAAACTTGAAGCAGTATTTAAAAATTTCGCTGATCAATTAAATATAGTTGTTTCAACAACTGGTTTATTAGCACTTCTTGGAGAATGGATTAATAATCTTAAAGATTTCTTTAAAGGAGTAGATATTCCTAAAACTGATGCAAACTATAATACATTCAAAAATTTATTAACAAAGTTTCAAGCAGTTCATGATAATGTCGAACAAAAACTTGCTGCAAGTTCGAATGCATCAGGTAAAGTAATCAATCAATTAATTACAAGTTCACAAGAACAAGTTAAAAAAGCAATTGAAGAAGTTATTAAAGAACTTAAAACAAATTTAACTTTAGAAAAAGGAAATGATGAACTTGCTAAAAAAGTTAAAGATTTAATGGACCAATTAATTGATCCTAATAGTGAGAAAAAAGATAATACCGGAGCTGAAGAAGGTGGAAATGGAAAACCTGATGGCGAAGAAGGTGACATTGGCGATAAAGGCGACGAAGAAATCGATACCGATAAAGGCGATAGCGGAAATGCTGAAGGTGGTAAAGGTGACAGTGATGGCGAAAATGGCGATGGAAGCGGATCTGGCGATGGCGGAAAAGATGGCGAAGGCGATGGCCAAGGAAAAGGTGATGGCGCTTCTGGAGGCGGTGGTTCAACAAAGTACGGAAGTAACGACAAAGTCTACACTGGTGAAAATGGACAAACTGCTTATGGTGATGTAATTGGCGATTACCAAAATGGTGCAAGTGATGATGCTAAGGGCACTGGGGATGATGATTTAGAAGGCGCTATTGGAGATTATTTTGATGAACTCTATGGCGATGCAGATAGAAAATCTAACCCTTAATTTATAGAAAAACATTGTAGAAAGAAGGTATTTATATGGAAAACGAAGAATTATTACAAGAATTTAGCTCTGCTACAGCTAAGATAAAAGAACAAATTCATAGAGATATTATTGGTCAAGATGAAGTTGTCGACACAGTTGTTACTGCAATTATTGCAGGAGGAAACGTCTTACTTGAAGGTGTTCCTGGAACTGGTAAAACTCGTCTTGTACGTTCAATGGGGCAAACATTATCTTTGTCCTTTTCTAGAATTCAATTCACTCCAGATTTAATGCCAAACGATGTTACTGGAACTAATATTATTCGTAAAGATAGTGATGGAAATCTTGTTTCATCATTTAGAAAAGGACCTATCTTCTCTCAAATCGTTTTAGCAGATGAAATTAACAGAGCTACACCTAAAACTCAAGCCGCTATGCTTGAAGTTATGCAAGAACATAAAGTTACTGTAAGTGGTGTTTCTTATCCAATGGATGAACCTTTCTTTGTTTTAGCTACTCAAAACCCTATTGAACAAGATGGTACTTATCCACTTCCTGAAGCTCAAATGGATAGATTTATGTTTAAAGTCAACATGGCTTATCCAACAGAAAAAGAACTTGCTGATATTGTCAATTTAACTCAAGAAACTCAAAAAGAAAGAGCAGAAAAAGTTGTTGATGGTGAAACAATCTTACATATGCGTAAACTTGCAACTCAAGTACCAGTTATCGAAGATGTTTTAAATTATGCAATGAAACTTATTCATAAAACTCATCCTGAAGTTGATAAAACATCAGAAGTTGCTAAAAAATATATTAAATTTGGTGCATCACCACGTGCTTGCCAAGCTTTAATTACTGGAGCAAAAATTAGAGCATTGATGAAAGGCAATTTCAATGTATCTTATGAAGATATTGATACTTTAGCTCTTCCAGTTTTAAGACATAGAATTAAACTTACATATAGTGCAATTAATGATAATTTAACAGTTGATGATGTTATTAATAAATTAATCGAAGAAACTCATAAAGGAAAATAATTTATGAGACAAATCATTGATGAACGTTTTTTAAGCCAACTTGAGTTATTTTCTTTAGCAATAAAAGACAATGTTGCTGGATTATTTGGTGGCTCTCATCAATCGAAAAAATATGGAACCTCATGTGAATTTGCTGATTATAGAGAATATGTTGAAGGGGACGATATATCAAAAATTGATTGGAACATATATGGTCGTTTTGAACAATTATATTTAAAACTTTATCTCGATGAGAAGCAGATGTATACAAAGATTTATATAGATGCTTCAAGATCAATGTCATTTTTTAATAAAGATGAATATGCTTTAAGACTTGCTGCTTCACTTGCTTATTTATCAGTATCTGAAATGGATAGGGTTTCTGTTTATTTAGTTAAAGGAAAAAGTGTTGTACCATTATTTGAAAAAATAATAGGTAGAGAAAAATTCTTTGAAAATGTTTCTAAACTAAATAGCGTTACTTTCGATGGTGAAACATTTATGTCTGAAGCTATTTTAAGAAGTGATGTCGGCTATGGAAATGGTAAAAGTATTATCATTTCTGATTTTTTAACTGATAATGATTATTTATCAGCAATTGATTTTTTAAGAGATAAACATCGTGATGTTTTATGTATTCAACTTCTTGCTCCTGAAGAATTAAATCCTACAGCAAGAGGCAAAAACATTCTTTATGATTCTGAAGATTCAAACAAATATTTTAAAGGAAATATAAGTAGAGATGTTTTACTTGCTTATCATAAAGCTTTAGATTTTCTTGAAGAAAATTTAACAAATTATTGTGCTTCTAGAGAAGCAGACTATGCGCTTTATGATACATCAATTTCTTTAAGAGAATTGTTTATGAATCGATTATTTAATAAGGGGGTGATTAGATGAGTTTTAATTTTCCATTAGGTCTTCTTCTTTTACTTGGAATACCTGCCCTTATTATTATTTATATCATTAAAAATAGGTATAAAGAAAAAGTAGTTTCATCAGATTATGTCTGGGAATTAAGTAAAAAATTTTTAAAGAAGAGGAATCCTTTAAATTCAATATCAAACTTATTAAACCTTATTATTCAATGTCTTTGCATTTGCTTTTTAAGCTTTTCTTTAGCAGATCCTGTATTTACTTTTAGAAATGGAGCTGAAAATGAAGTCTATATTTTAGATGCTTCAGCTAGTATGGAAACTAAAAATGAAGATGGTTTGACTCGTTTTGAAAAAGCTAAAAATGAAATTAAATCACTTGTTAATGACTCAAAAAATGGTTCAACATACACTCTCATCGTAGGTGATTCAAATACAAGAACAATTTGTAAAAACATTAAAGAAAAAGATATTTTTAATTCTTTACTTGATAGAGTTAACATTGATTATGCTGAAAGCGGACTTGAAAATGCAATTAGTTTAGCTCAATCATTATCTTCTGAAGAAGTAGGAAGTCATTTTACTTTATTTACTGATAAAGAAGTTAAAGCTAATGAAAATTTAGCTTGTGTAAATGTTAGTGATACTAATAAAAATTATTCAATCATTAACTTAAGAGCTAACGAAATTAAAGAAGAAAAAGACAAATATTTAGTTTTAGAAGCTGACCTAATGTCATACAGCGAAGACACAACTTTAAATGTCGAATTTTTCCTTGATGATGCTTCTTTAGGAAAAGTTGAAAAAGAAGTAAAAACTAATGAAAAAGCTGTTGCACAACTTAAATTACTAAATGTAGAAAACAAATTTTCTAAATATAGCTCAATTAAAGCAGCAATTTTAAATGAAGATTATTTAAAAGAAGATAGCGAATTTATTGTCTATAATTCTTCTGATTTTGATACAACAAAAATTATGATTGTTAGTTATTCTCCTTTTTATTTTCAATCTGTTTTTAATGCACTTAATAGGAATGGTTTAAAAATTGCTTATACAGTTGTTTCTCCAGCTCTTTATATGTTTAGCACTGGAGCAGTAGGATATGATGTTGTAATTTTTGATGGCTATGCTCCTGATACATTACCTGTTGATAGTGCTGTATGGCTATTTAACTGTGGAGAAACAATTGATAAGTCTGGTTTTAAATTCCAAAAAGAGTTAACAAAAGAAGATCCAGGAATTAAAGCAAGTTATGCAAATAATAGTGATGATGTTTTATACCAAGCATTAACGAAAGATTTAGTCAAAAGAGATGTTACAATTAAAACTTATCTTCGTTACACATTAGATTCTAAATTTACAACAATTCTTTCTTACGATAACCTTCCATTTATTTTTGCAGGAAGAAATGAATATAATCAAAAAGAAATTGTCTTTAATTTTGATTTACATAATTCAAATTTCCCATTACTTGCAGATTTCATAATTCTTATGAGAAATTGTGTAAGTTATTCAAATCCATCAATTCTTAATGATTTTAATTATAGTGTAAGTGAAAAAGTAGTATTTTCTTTCCCTGACACTGCATTAAGTTGCGAAATTAAAACTCCATCTAATAAAAAAGAATATTTAAGTTCAAATGATATTCAAACTTATAAATTAAAAGAAGTTGGAACTTATTCAATAAGTGTAAAAGTTGCTACTGGAGAAACTAAAAAGCTTAATCTTTTTAGTGCTTTCCCTGAAAAAGAAAGAGTGCCACTAGTTAAAGATGAAAAAGTTTATAGCATTTCTATTAAAGATAACGTTAAAAAAGCAGATGGAATTTTTGAAGCTTTACTTGTTGTTGTAATTATTGGGCTAGTTTTCCTTCTAGCAGACTGGATGATATATAGTTATGAGCAATTTTAAATTTAATAATCCTTGGTTACTTTTTTTAATTATTCCGCTTGTTGCACTCATTGTAATAGGCTTCTTTATAATGAAAAAAGAAAAGCGTTATTCAAAAAAGAATATTATTTCACTTGCTTTACATCTTGTAATTGCAGTTTTAGTTTCTATATCATTTGCTGATCCTAGATACCTTTCAATTGATAAAGAAACTGAAGTATATCTTTTAGTTGATGCTTCTGCTAGTGAAAAACCATCAACTGATAAAATCGATGAAACAATTAAAAAAGTTAGCAATGAAGTTTTAAAAACACCTAATACAAAAGTTGGTGTTATTCCTTTTGCTAAAAAAGCAATTACATTAGTTGAACTTGGTGGTAAATTCGATTCAATTAATGATGTTTATGAGGACAAAAATTTTGATTATACTGCTACAAATCTTGAAGAAGCTTTACTTTATACAAGTGAAAAATTTAAAGAAGATTCATACAAAAGAATTGTTCTTATATCAGACGGAAATGAAACAGATGGAGAAGCAATCAATACAATTGAAACTTTAATGCAAGAAGGCATTACAGTTGATGTTATTAATATGAATGCTGAATTTACATCAGAAATTTCTATCACTGGAATTAAATATACAGATAACACATATTTAAATAGAGAAGAGGAAGTCGAAGTATTAATTAATGCTTCATCAACTTGCAGCGTTACTGTTAATTTATATAAAGAAGACGAACTTGATAGTACAAAAAATTCATATTTAAATAACGGATTAAACGTTATTACTTTTCCTCTTGATACTAGTGCTCCTGGTGAATTTAAATATAAAGTTGTTGTAACAGGCGAAGAAGGAACAGAATTTAAAGATACTTTTATCGAAAACAATTCTCGTTCTTTTATTCAAAATGTTTCTTCTGATTTTAAATATTTATTTTTAGGAAGTAGCGAAGCTGAATTAAATAAATTTAAAAGCTTAGCAAATTTATCAGCTGAAACAAATATTGATACATTTATTAATAAGAAAAATGTTCCTTATTCTTTAGAAGATCTAATTAAATATGATGAAATTATTTTATCTGATTTAGATTTCACTACATTAAATAACTATAATGAGTTAATTGATAATTTATCTAAAGCAGTTTCAATTTATGGAAAATCTGTATTTACATTTGGATCAACAAATGTTGGAAATACAAATGATCCAGCACTTGTTTCTTATAACGATTTATTACCTGTTCAATATCAACCTGATGATTCTAGAGCATTAGTTCTCGTCCTTGATTCATCTGGCTCAATGGGAGGTAATAACATTAATATGGTTATTGCTGGAGCAAAAGAAGTTGTTAAAAAATTAAATGTCAATGATTCAATTGCTGTTGTTACTTTTGAAACTAATACAGTCGTTCCAGTTACAATGACAACTATTAGAAACGAGAAAAATAGACAAGAAATTTTAAATAAGATTGATAGAATTAAAGTTGGTGGTGGAACTAACATGATGAATGCTTTAGATGAAGCATATAAACAAATTCAAGGTGTCACTGCTGAATATAAAAACATCATCTCTTTAACTGATGGATTAGCTGGCGACAATGTAGAAGATTTAAAAAAATATGTTACATCTATGAGCTTTTCAAACATTTCTTCATCATTTATTAATGTAGGTGATGAAGATGGAAAAGGCGAAGAACTTTTAAAAACACTTGCTAAACTTGGCAATGGACAATATAAATATTGTGCAGATTCATCGAACTTAAAAGACATCATGGTTGACACAATTAACCAAGAAATCCTTGATAAAGTGATTGAAAAAGATTCACCAATCATTTATCAAAAAGAAAATGATGCTTCTATGAAAAACGGCGTCTTAAATAAACTTGAAAACGTTCAAGGATATAATTATTGCCGTATGAAAAGTGGAGCAAGTACTGTTCTTTCAGTTCAATATATTCACACAAATTCTAAAAATGAATTAAGCGTAATTGCTGTTCCTTTATATGCTTATTGGAATTTTGGTTCAGGAAAAGTAACATCATTTACATCTTCATTAAGCACAAGCTGGACAACAAAATTCTGGAATGCAGCTTCAGGAAAAACATTCTTTAGCAATATTCTTAGTGAAAGTTTACCTGATAGATTTAATAAATCTATTTTGAATATTAATTTTAAAGCAAATGGATCAACATCTAAAGTTATAGTATCTCCAAACGTTGATACGAAAGATACAAAAGTAAGTGTTGAATTTTCTTCTTTAGATAAAAAAGATGAAAAAATATCATATGATTTAATTTTTGATGGTGATAGTTTTAGTTATAATCTTCCTACTCCAAAAGTTGGTTTTTATAAAGCAACGATTAGCTTCTCTAAATTAAATACTGTAACTAACGCTTATGAATTATCTGAAAAAGTAGAAATGACATATAGCTTTGATTATTCATCTGAATTTAATTTCTTTGATGATAATAGAAACACTTTATTAAATGAAATATCTTCTCAATGTGGAGGTTCAATCCTTGCTGAAAATAATATTCATTTTAATATAGCAGACAATCAACTTACTGAAGCAAGTTATGTGTCGCTAATGGTTTGGATTCTTCTTGCTGCGGTTATCTTATATCTTGCTGATATCGTTATTAGAAAATCTTTATTTAAGAAAAAAGTTAAAAAAGAAAAAGAAGAAATTAAAGACAATTATTTCTAAACAAAAGTCACTAGTAATATGTATTTAAAAAAAGTATATATTCTAGTGATTTTTTTAATTAAAAAAAGTTGCATAGTCTCAAAAAGCATAAGTTTAATTTTAATTATAAATAAATGGGAAAACCAAAATGCCATTATTTCTTAATTTTAACCTCAAAATATGATATTGTTTAAGGGAAAGTAATAGTGTGAGGTGAAAATATGAGAGATTTCAATTATTCTAGAATAAGCAAAAACACATGGGATTCAGAAGTCTTAGGCTATATAGCTGCTATATATAAAGAAGTTGGAAAACAAGAATTGTATTTAAAACAAAGACCTGAAGAATTAGAAAAACTAGTTGAAATAGCTAAAGTACAAAGTACAGAAGCTTCAAATGCTATTGAAGGTATAGTTACAACTAATACAAGAATTAAACAATTAGTTGAAGAAAAAACCACTCCTAAAAATAGGGCTGAAGAAGAAATTGCTGGATACCGCGATGTATTAAATATAATACATGAAAGCTTTGCTGCTATACCGTTAACTCGAAATTTCATATTGCAATTACATAAGATTATGTATAGTCATATGAATAACCCTATGGCAGGTAGAACTAAAAATGTTCAAAATTATATCTCTGCTACTCATTCTAATGGTAAAGTTGAGGTATTGTTCACACCTCTTGATCCGTTTGAAACACCAGTAGCACTTGATAAAATTTGTGATGAATATAATAGAGTGATTGGAAATAATGAATTAGAACCATTAATCGCCATACCAGTTTTTATCCATGACTTTTTATGCATTCATCCATTTAATGATGGAAATGGTAGAATGTCTAGACTATTGACAACATTACTATTGTATAGAAATGGATTCTATGTTGGTAAATATATTTCATTAGAAACTAAGATAGCAAAGCATAAGGATTTATATTACGATGCGCTAGGAGTTTCACAAGAAGGATGGCTAGAAGGGAATGACAATCCTGTTCCATTCATTAAGTATTTATTGAGCACAATTCTTGCAGCATATAAAGATTTTGAAGATAGATTTAAAATCGTTGAAGAAAAGCTCCCTGCTATCGATATGGTAAGAAAAGCAGCGAATAATAAAATTGGTTGGTTTACAAAACAAGATATAAGAGAATTATGCCCATCTCTAAGCATTAGTTCAATAGAAGGAGCATTAAGAAGATTAATTGAACTTGGCGAACTTAGACGTGAAGGCAATGGAAAGAATAATAGATATGTTCGATTAAAATAGTTTTCCCTTAAATTTATCTTTAAAATAATGGAA
This sequence comes from uncultured Mollicutes bacterium, assembly GCA_900545015.1. Taxonomy (GTDB): domain Bacteria; phylum Bacillota_I; class Bacilli_A; order RFN20; family CAG-826; genus Onthovivens. The sequence continues at coordinate 77,717 of UQXJ01000002.1, forward strand.
ACTTATAAGAATAAGGTTAAGCATATATCATAGGTGGTAGGTGTTTTTTGTTGTTTGACGGGCATGCCGTATATCTAATGGGTGAAAGTCCTTAGTAGGAAAGTCGTTATAACAACATAGTGAAACTCAAGTCTGGTATCGTGAGGTATGGGATGAAAGAAGAACGTAGCAAATAGACTGGGTAACGAATAGAAACTTGATATAAGGCGATTAATTGGTGATAAAATAGCATTGCATATTAAAATCACAAACGCCCAGTTTTCTTAAATTAGAAAAATATAACTTTAATAGAAAAAATGCTCTGATAATAATACGTAAATAATTTATTTTCTCATTATCAATTATGACAATATCAAATTAAAAGAGTGTGTATTTTAGTCATTTAAATTTGAATTTTTTAAATATTCGATTAGTTGAAAAAAATGGCGAGAGGCTTTATTATACTTTGCGTAAGGTTTAATAAAATCACTATGGTTATTTATAAAGTTGCAATTGTTGAAGATGATGAAAAACAATATGAAGTTGTATATTCTCTTTTAAAAGAATACGAAACTTTGAATGACGTAAGTTTTTCAGTTTCCTATTTTCATAATGGATTAGAATTTTTAAAAAAGTGTAAAGAATCATCTTTCGATTTAATATTTATGGACATCGAAATGCCTGAACTTGATGGCTTAAGTGTATCTAAAGAACTGCGATCATTTGATAAAGAAGTCCCTATAATAATTATTTCTTATTCAGCAAAATATGCTGTCAAAGGATATTACATAAATGCTTTTGGTTATTTAGTTAAACCAATATTAAAGACTGATTTTAATTTTCTTTTAAAGAAAGTGATTACTGAAATTAATCGAAAGAAAAATTCATATATTCTTTTAGAAAAGAAATCAAGTATTCAAAAAGTTTTCACAAAAGATATTTTATATATTGAAGTTGAAAACCATTATTTACATTTTTATTTAACAAGTGGAAACGATATAGTCATAAGAGGAAAAATGGGTGATTATGTAAAGCTATTAAATAATGAAGGCTTTACAAGATGCAATGAGTGCTATCTTGTAAACCTTGCTTATGTTACAAAAATAGATAGCTCAAGTAATAGTGTTATTTTAGGAAATATCTCTCTTGCTTTGTCTAAGCAAAAGAAGAAGAGCTTCATTGAAGTTTTAACAAATTATTTAGGCGAGAACGCACAAAATGTATGAAGAATATACTGCTATTAAAGCTATAGGATATTATTTTATCCGATTTGTTGTTCCTTTATTTGCAGCAGAGTCACTTTGTATTTTTACTCTTCCTAAAAGAAAATGGTGGATATCTTTTTATTTAAGTTCATCCCTTTTTTATTTTGTATTTAGTTTAATTGTTGTTTATTTTAACGTTGATATAAAAATAGGATGGTTCCGAATAATTTTCTTATTAATTTTCCTCTTATCCTTAATTCCAATGTTTTTTACATATAAATTAAGACCAAAGCAAATAATTCTTTTTGCTTTAAGTGCCTATGCTGTTCAAAATTTTGGTGATAATTTATCTTCGTTAATAATATTTTCATCAGGTTTAACGAATTCAAAATATGAATTATATCAATCTTTAATTTATTCAGGCATTTATATAATTTGTTTTTTACCATATTATTATTTCTTTTTATCAAAGCTAAAAGGTGAAATGATACCAAGTTTAATTGAAGGAAATATCGTTTATTTTATGACTATTGTTACTTTAATAGTAGTTTACGTTGTCTCTATGTTTGCTCAATCAACAACGGATTATGTTGGTTATATTTCTTCAAGAATTTATGCAATGATTGCTTGCTTGTTCTTACTTATTTTTCATTACGATAATTACTATAGAAAGAGATTGCAAAATCAAAACCAAATGCTTGAGCAAATTGTTCATAATGAAAATGAAAAATTCAAACAATCTAAAAGAAATATGGAATTAGTAAATATGAGAATTCATGATTTAAAACATCAAGTTGATGGATTAAAAGAATATGCTAAATCAAATAAAGAACTCGATGTTATTGAATCACTCGAAAAAGAATTACATATTTATGATAATGCTATTGAAACTGGCAACGCGACAATTGATTTTATACTTGCTGAAAAATCATTATATTGTAAAAAACACAACATTCGATTCTCTTCATTAATTGATGGAGAAAAACTATCATTTATGTCAAGTACTGATATTTATTCATTTTTTGAAAATAGCCTTGATAATGCGATTGAAGCTGTTTTAAAAGCAAATAAAGAAGATAGAACAATCATAATTAATGTTGTTACAAAGGGATCTTTTGTGGTAGTTCATATTGAAAATTATTGTATTCAAGATGTTAAATTTGAAAATGGTTTGCCTCAAACAAATAAAGATAAAACATTCCATGGATATGGAATTAAATCTATTGTAAGAGTTGTTAAAAAATATAATGGATCCTTAGCTTTTAGACTTGAAAATAACATTTTTTCATTAAATGCGCTGTTTCCTTTAGAGAATTTTAAAGAATAATTTACGAGATTAAATACGCTATTTTGTGTTTTAAATACGCCAAAAGAAAGACAAACAAATAATCAATACGATATATTGAAAGCGCTTACAAGCAAGTCTTTTGAAATTATTCATTTGAAAATTTAAAAAGACGGAAGGGAAAACAATGAAAAAGAAATTAGCAAATGCGATTGCGTTCGGAGTTGCATCAGTCGCAGTAATTGCGGGTTTAATTGTTGGCAATTCAATAGTTAATAGGTATGAAAACGAAATAAATTCATATCTTAATCCACCTATTGTCGATAAAGACGCACTTAACGTAAGTTCAGCAAACGGACAAGAGTTATCTAAAAAGCTTATGCAAGAAGGCGCTATCCTTCTTCAAAATGATGGAACATTACCATTAAGTTATTCGGAAACTAAAAAAGTAAATGTTTTTGGATGGAGAAGTGTTGACTGGGTTTATGGTTCAGATGGTCAAAATGCTTCTGGTAGAGTTGCTCCTGAAGATGGCGATTTTAATAAAAATGTCGATTTAGTGAAAGCACTACAAAATTATGGTATTGAAACAAACTCACGTTTATACGATATGTATCGTGCTTATAGTAAACCAATGTGGGAACTCATGGATACAAGAAATTCTCACATTAATACTATGACTCCACTTAGAGAACCAAATATTAATGATTTATCAACAGGTTCAGAAAAAGAAGGATACTATACAAATGACCTTCTTTCTTACTCAAAAGAATTCTCTGATACAGCAATTGTTGTTATTGGTAGAATGGCTGGAGAAGGCATGAATTGTAATCCTACAACTCAAGTCAAAGAAGGCAATATAAATAATGATGATCCTACAAGACATTATCTAGAAATTAGTACTGAAGAAGAAGCAATGCTTCGTTATTGTGGTGAAAATTTTAAGAATGTAATTGTTATGATTAACGCAGCTAATCCATTTGAAATGGGATTTATGAAAACAATTCCTGGATTAGACGCAGCGATGTATGTTGGCTTTACTGGAACACGTGCTGCTAGTGTACTTCCAAAATTACTTTATGGAGAAGTATCTCCTTCTGGAAGAACAGTTGATACTTTCCCATATGATATGTTTACAAATCCTGCAAACATCTATTTAGGTGGCCAAAATTATCTTGATTATGAAAAAAGTTATGTAGATGCAATTGAAAACGTTTATTTAGGATATAAACGGTATGAAACTGCAGATAATGAACATTATTGGGATAGCGTAGATAATGAATATGGCAAAGGCTATGATGGCGTTGTTTATGCTCCATTTAGTTATGGACTTAGTTATAACGAATATGCGTGGAATGTTTCAAAAATAGAAGTTAAAAAAGATGGTAAAGAAGAACCAGTAGCTTATACTGAAGGCATGTCTTTTAATGATAAAGACAAAATCGAATTTACAGTTTCAGTTACAAATAATGGCTCTGTTCCAGGACAAGATGTTGTTGAAATATACGCAATTGCTCCATATTATGGACACGCAAACGAGCAAGCTGTTGAAAAACCATATGTTAATTTAGCAGGTTTTGCTAAAACAAATATTCTTCAGCCAAACGCAACTGAAGAAATTAAGGTTAGCGTTGATCCATATGATTTTGCTTCATATGATTGCTACGATAGAAATAATAATGGATTTAAAGGATATGAATTGGAACATGGTTCATACACACTTTCATTACGTACATCTTCACATAGTGTTAAAAATGTTACATTTGATTCAAAAGAAACAGCTGGAGATTTTACTTTTAAAGTTGATGAAGACATTAAAATTGATAAAGATCCAGTTACTGGAAGTGAAGTAAAAAATCTTTTTACAGGTGAAGACGCAATAGATTTAGTTCCAATTGACGGAAAAGAAAAAGATGGCTCATTTACTCCAGATATTAACTGGTTATCTAGAAAGAGCTTCACAAGTTTAGAAGACTTAAAAACTTCATATAATGCTAGAAGAAATGCAACTCCATCAGCTAAGAAGCCTCATGCTAATGCTGAAAGAATTATAAGCTGGGATGAAGCAACTGGTGTTGATGTTTTTGGAGACCCAATTCCAACAGAAAAACCAACTTGGGGAGCTTCAAATGGCTTAAAAGTTTCTGATAACGATATTATTAATGACCTCGGAAGAAAACTAGGCGAAGATTATAATGCGCCAGAATGGGAAAAACTTCTTGACCAATTAACTATGGAAGAAGTAATCAAAATGGTTAAACGTTATTATGGTTCACAAGCATTACCATCCATTGGTAAGCCTTATTTAACTGATGTTGATGGCCCATCACAAATTAAGAGTTTCGTTGCTGCTCCAAGAGGCACAGGTTACCCAACAATGACAACAATTGCTGCTACTTGGAACACTAAATTACTTTATGAATTTGGCAAATCATTTGGTGATGATATGAAGAGTCTTGGTGTCATGGGAGATTGGGGATTTGCAATGGATTGCCATAGAACATCTTTCTTTGGAAGAAATCATGAATCTCCTTCAGAAGATATGATGCTTGCTGGTACATTAATGGCAGAAGCTGTTCGCGGACTTGGAACAAAAGGAAGATACAACATGATGAAACACTTTGCTCTTTACGGCTATGGTGGAGATCAAGTTTGGATGACTGAACAAGGTTTAAGAGAAAACTTCCTTAAATCATTCCGTAAAGTTGTTCTTGATGGAGGATGCTTAGGTGTCATGACAACTTATCAAGGTGTTGGTGCTGAACACTCTGAGACAACTCAAGCTCTTCTTCGTGGAGTCTTACGTAAAGAATGGCAATTTAAAGGTGCAATAACAACTGACTATATTGGAAATAATAATTATATTGATACATTACTTCGCTGTGGTGGTGACTTCGGAATGGGTGTAAGCCTTGGAACAGTTAAAGGTGTTACATACAATGCATCATCAAGTGCAAGAGTTCAACATGCACTTCGTGATGTTGCTCATCACGTTACTTATATGTGGTTACGTGCTAATTATTATGAGCTTCAATATAAAGCTAACCCAGATAAAGATGATAGTTTTATCAGCTCAATCTCAACTGATTCATGATGCTGGCGGAAATCTCTTGTTTTAACTCTTAATGTTTCTATTTCTGCTTTATTAGTTATGTGGGGTGGATTCGTATTAGTAAGTTTCTTTACTAAAGATGGAAAATATATGGAATTTTATAATCCATTTAGTAAGAAAGAAAAAAATAAAGATGAAGCTGACCAAGAGGAGGCTAAATAATATGAAAATGAAGAAAAAGACTTTTAATATCGTATTAGCATCAACGGCTAGTTTTGTAATTGTCGTAACAGCGGCAAGTGCAATTGGTGGCTCATATGCTGCTTATATGAATTACTACAATCAAGTTCAAAGTGAAAAAGAACATCAAAAATATTTAGATAGTTTACCGTTAGAATTTTTAGGAATTACTGCAAAACTCAAAGATGGTGTTAAATATTTTTCTAACGGAAGAGCTAATCCTCAACCTGAAGATTTCTTAGTAAAAGCTCAATTTACTGAAAAAGGAAAAGAATCAGAAGCTATTGTTCAAAGCAAAGATATTAATATTTCAGTTCCTGATAACTTTAAAACTAATGGTGGAAAGGTTGAAGTAAGCTATACATATACTTATGAAAAAGATAATAAATCTGATTCAACAAGCGATGGTTCAACTTCGGAAGAAATGCCTAAAAAAATTACAAAAACTGCTGAAGTAGACATATCTTTAACTGCTGTAAAGATTGATCATTTAGTAATGGAAGAAAAGCCATATCGTGTTTATTATTCTAACGATATGAAATTCTCTCTCGATGGAATTAAATTAAAGGCTATTTATAATGACGAAAGTGAAAAGGATGTTAAACTTTCTTCAGTTTCAATTAAAAATGGTGATGCTTTAAAAGAAGGACAATCAAGTGTACAAATCGTTTATAGTGAAGGAAGTGATGAAGCAACATTCGATGTTCCAGTCACTGTTGTTAAAAAATCTGATTATAATGATGGAAAATTAATTAGCATAGATCAAGAAGGTGAAGTAACCTTAAACGAAGGAGAAAAATTAACTTCAGCAAAATTAAATGTTCGTGGAACATATGAAAACGGGAATCGCTTAATTATTAATGAAAGTGAATACGAAGTTGAAGGAAATGTTACAAATGCTTCGTTTATGAAAAATTGTATCTTAACAATTAAGATGAAGAATTCTTCATTATTTACAAAAGTACCAGTTAAAGTTTTTAATGCACTTGTTGCTAGCAAACTTACTTTTGAAAGTGGAACAAAGAAAACTGTTGATGCTTACATTAATTCATCTAAAGACAGTGTTAAGTTAGATGTTATTGAAGGTGCTAAAAACATTTCGTTTAATCTTGATGTTTCATATATTTGTAAGACAAAATTTACTATAAGATTAGCTAATTTAGCCGAAAAAGATATTTCTTTAGGCAAAAATATCAGCCTTTTAGTTAACAATCATAATATTGCTTTAAATAACGAAGATTTAATTCCTTCAACAAATGGCGCATATGTTTTAAAAGACATCCAATTACCAGATTTAGTCTTAAAAGAAGGTAACAATTTAATTAAATTCGTTATTAATGAGAAAGAAAAAATAGTAATCGCAAAAATTGAAGTCTATAACGTTTTTGAAGGAAAAATTTACACATCTTTAGATGATTATATGGGTGTTGTTGCTAAAAATAACGATATTTTCGATGCTGATTTATCTCAGGTTGTGAAATGGAGTGATTCTAAGACTAAAAATTATTGCCATGGGTTAGCAACGGATGGTCAATTTATTTATGGAACAACAACTACTTGGTCAACAAAAAAAAGAAAAATGAGCGTTGTTAAAATTGATTCAACAACATCAAAAATTGTAGCTACATCAGGAGAAACAACTGCTGATTATTATGAAACAAATGCTGGAATTACTTACTATGATGGAAAATTAGTTCTCTTCCATGTTGATGGTGGTCAATCATACATTAATGTAAAAGATTTTAAAGAAGGTGTCAAATTTATAGACTGCAAAGAAGGCGAAGAAATTCTTAAATTTGAAGGGTTAGAAGGCAAAACAATTAGAGATGTTTATTACAATGCATCTAATGAAAAATTCGCTGTATTAATTGATAAAACCATTACAATTTTTGGAAAAGATATGAAGAAAATCGCTTCATTTACTCCTAAAATTACTGGAAATTATGGCAGCATTGCTAGAATGAGTGGAACATCAAAATATATTCTTGTTAACTATTCTAGAGATGGAAATAATAAGCCAACAATTGCCGTTTATGATTACGATGGAAATCGTGTTGGGCAATACCAAATTCCAAATTCATTGGATGACATGGGTGGAAGTGAAGAACTTCCAAATCCAAGTGGAATGAATACCCAAGGTATTGTTTATTTAAATGGTGTTTTCTATTTCTCGCTTCTTCGCTTTACTCAAAAAACATTAGGAGATACCTTCTCAATCATGTCTGCAAAGCTTAAAGTTGTAAAAGAAAATATCGTCTCAAATTATACTTTTGGCGAATATGTTGATGCTTGTTCAGACACATACAAACCTAAAGAAAATGTCTCTCCAATTATGGGTGCACTAGGAAATATTGATCCAAATGGCTATCAAATGGGATTAGCAAGTGATGGAAAATATATTTATGCAGCTAAAAATATTAATGCTAATGCACAAACACAAATTATTAAGATTAATCCTACTACTTGGGAAGTTGAAGGAAGATCAGGAACGTTTGATACACTTATTCCTAAAAATGAAAGCGGAAATTATATCACTGATGATAACTCACAGTTAATGATTAAAGATAATAAACTTTATGCGTTTATTTATCCAAATGAAGATAATTGTAGAGTAGTTTCTATTTCGCTTGATGATTTTGAAGGAAAAGTTCCTGAGGCTGATGCTCTTCCATTTGAAGGAAAGACAACTAATAGAATAAGAAGTGGTTATTATAGTCACGCAACTTCAAAATATGCTGTTGTTGATACAAGTAAGTCACTATATTTCTTCGACGATGATGGAAATCAAATTGGAGAAAAGAAGAATCTTAAAAATTATGATGGCATGAATGTTGCTTCTATTACAGGAGATGAAAAATATATTTATGTTTCTTATTATGCAACAAATCAATCTGCTCTTCCTGTTGAAGTCTATACTTTAAGTGGTGATTATGTTGCTCAAGTTCCAGTTAAAGGTATTGTATTAGGCGAACAATCATTCAATATTCAATCCATTATGGCATTTAATGGAAACTTATATGCTGGAGTTTGCTCATGGAATGGAGCTACAAATGGAACATATCTTTGGAAGGTTTCTACTGATTCAAGTGTCTTCCCTACATCAAAATTAAATAGAATTGAGGTTACTTGCGACACAAAGAGATTCTCGATTGGCGATGATATCCGTAAACATCTTAAAGTTGTAGCTTATTATGATGATGGAAGTAAAGAAGTAGTCACTGACTATACACTTGATAAATCATCTTTCCAAAATACAAGTGAAACATCATTTACAGTTTCATATAAACGTGGAAACATAACAAAAACATTTGAAGTTACAGGAATTACTGTTATAGATGCTTTAATGCTTGGAGACTTATATTTAAGTAATCCTAGTATGTCAATGAATTTTACAACTCAATCAATCGATTCAACAGTTAAGCAATATGCAATGGGTGGAGTTTTCCATAATGGCTTTATTTATCTTGCTTCATCTGTAGGAGGCGACCATACGCCAACTACTATTAGTAAGATTGATCCATCAAACGGATATACAGTTGTAGCAACTAAAACATTTAGCAATGCAAAATATTCTGGAGATGGATCTCAATTATTCGTTAAAGGAAATGATTTGTATTACGTTAATGGAACAGAAAATGGAAGTGAATTCTATAAAATTGACCTTGAAAAAGATTTCATGGATCCAAGCAAAGAATTTACAAAAGTAACTCTTCCTATTAATAATGCAATCGGTATTCAATATAGCGAAACGAATAAGCAATACGTTGCATTAGTTAATGGAACCTTAAAAACATATGATGAAACAGGAAAAGAAATTAAAACATTTACACAACAGCCAAGGGTAAATGGATTTAATCCATCTTCTATATTTATTGATGATTCATATATTTATGTTAGCTTTAAAGTTAATAGTCAAAAAGAAGTTCCTATTATGATTTATCGCTGGGATGGAACATATGTTGGCAAACTTTCAATTAATATTCCAACTGGTTTAGCTGATTCAAACTATAACATTCAAAGTGTATTTATTAACGGAAATAAGTTATATGCAACTGTATGTACATGGGGTGGAATTGGAAGAATTTTATTTGAAGCTGACTTTGCAAAATAATAAACAGTTATTTCATTAAAAATTTTAATACTATTATTATAAGGAAAAAGGAGTGTATCGTTAGTGGTATACCCTTTTTTCTTGAAAATAGACCAGTCACTACCTTGAAAATAGACCAGTTACATACTTGAAAATGGTGCACTCAACCTTATTGAATAAATGATTTGTGAAAGATGAACTGCAATAATAATGGGTAAATTATTTTATATATCACAAATTAAGTCCCAAAAAATGTACAATCTTATCCTTATAATTTTTTCATAAGGAGGATAGATTGATGAATCTAGTTTTACGTGATAGAACTGGCAAAAAAATTGGTGAAATCCAAGAAAGTTCCGGAAGAAAAATTTTAAGAGATGCGCATGGTCATAAATTAGGTGAATTTGATGGCAGAATAACTAGAGATGAGCATGGTCACCTTGTTGGAACTGGAGATTTACTTGCATCATTATTAAAGTAAAAGGAAGCGCACCAATGGGCATTTAAATTAGGAATTATTGATAAGCATAAAAAATGGATACACACTTTATATGGGTGAATATCCATTTTTATTTCTACTATATTATAAGCAAATTGTCATATATGCAGGAATGCATATAATTCCATCTTCTCTAATCGATAGATTCTTGGGATGAATTATATACGCCTTATCAATTCTATCTTCAAATTTTTCAATAAACCTTTTCATTGATTCTACTTTATATGATTTTGATGATTTTACTTCTAATGGAATTAACTTTTGAGACACTTTATTCCCAGTTGTTAGTAAAAAATCTATTTCTATGTCATTTCTATGCTTTTCTTCATTATATCTAGTGTAAAAATATAACTTATGTCCATTTGAAACAAGCATTTGAGCAATTATGTTTTCAAAAAACATACCTTTATTAATTGATAATTTATCTGATAATAATTCTTTATGATAATTTGTTTGTTCTTCATTATTTTCATCAAATGTATGTGTTAAAAGTAATCCAGTATCTCCTAAATAGCACTTTACAAAATTTCTTTTTTCATTTAGTGATAATCCTAAGTTGGGATCTGTACATAGGAAGCATTCATTGCAAATCATTGAATCACTTAACCGAAAGAATGTTTCTTCATAGTCAATTGCGGTAGTATCATTGGAGATGGACTTAATTTTTACTCGTTTTTCATGTTGAGAAAGAAAAGATGGGATTTGATCAAAAATAGATAAAACTTTTGATTTGTATGCTCTATCAATTTTATGAATATCATCACGATACGTTTTTAATATATTTCTTTTTTCTTTTTCACATTCAACAAATTGCTTATTGCAAGAAATAAATTTATCTATTGCTTTAGGCATCCCACCAACTAGCATATATTGTTTAAATAGAAACATTGCTTTTTTGTGAATTGAATCATGCAACGGCACCATCTTTGCAAAACAATCTCTAATGTATTCAATTATCATTCCTTCTCCTAGTGCCCAAGCAAATTCTTCAAAATCCATAGGAAACATCCTTATACTTTGTTCTTCAGAAGGAATAAGAATATCTTTTACATTTTCCTTTATTGATATTAATGAGCCAGTTTCAATATAATCATATCTTCCATCTTTAACTAAATGTTTAATAGCCTCCCTAGCGCGAGGAAATTTTTGGACCTCATCAAAAATAATCACTGATTCTCGTTGATATAAGGGAGTGTTAAATTCAAGTGATAGCACCATAAATAGAGAATCTAAACTATTAAGAAGGTTATTAAAAGCGTTTTTAACGGAATTTGTGGTTTTAGAAAAATCAATAAGTATATAACTTTTATAATTTTCTTTTGCAAATTCCTCTACTATAGTAGATTTCCCAATTCTTCGTGCGCCTTCTACTAGGATTGCTGCTTCGCCTTTAGATTCATTTTTCCATTTTAACAATTTATCATATATTTTTCTTTTAAACATATTTAAACACTTCCTTTACACAATTATATTATACAAAAGAAATTAAAAGCGCAATCAAGTAGTTGCAGTAATATTTAAAAAGCGCAATCATCGCACTTGTTAGCATGTGTTTATATTTTCTTTTCTAAATGATGAACTCTAATTGGTGCTTTTCTTTTAATGCTATGTTTAATTTCTCAAATTTTGCAAAATAAAATCAAAAAAAGAACGAATATACGATAACCATCGTTCTTTTTTTGATTTTAAATTTACATATTTTTGTAGTTAGTTCATAAGACTGTTTAAATATTTTTTTCTTAAAAATTTAGAGTTAAATGATATTTTAAATTGTTCACAAATAGCATCTGCTAATTTATCTACATTTCCATTAACATAGATTTGCTCTGTTATTTTTGTAATTTGAAGTTCTCTTAAACTATTGATGATTTTTTCAATTGTTGTGTCTTCATGAGGCATAGATTCTCTTAATTTTTTTTGAATTATTTTTAAAATTGTTAATGCAACGAAATTAATTAAAAAATGAGTTCTAATACTTGCTTCTTTAGAAAGATAGACTGGCCTTGCTTTTA
>UQXJ01000003.1 GCA_900545015.1 uncultured Mollicutes bacterium
GACATATCATCATTTAATTTGACAAAATCGTCATTAAATATTTAGGCTAGCGACAGTTCTTTCACTTTTTGAGAAGATTGTTCGACTTTTGGATGTTGAACAAAATAAAATAATAACCACGCTTCAAAACAAGGATTAGATAATATGAATTCAACTTTACACTTTCCCCTTGTTTTTTTATTTTTTTCTTCTTCAACTTTTTTTAATTGTTTTGTAGATAAATCTAAATCAACTAAACAAAAGATTCTATCTCCTAAAGATTTATCTAATTGAAGATTTTCAATAGTTTCTCTAGCTTTTTTTGCCATATTTTTAGGGTCTGTTGCTTCTGATGGCAGAATTTTAAGATTATATGGATTTTCTCTCTTATTAAAATGATTAAAGTATTTTGTTTCGGTTTGATTTCTTCCTTCACAAATTAATACAATAATTGGCTTTCGTTGTTTTTTGTAAATTTCTTTTCTCATTCTTGCCATTAATCCCCCTTAACGAATGGGATTCCACCATATCTACCTAGCAAATAAGCTTTTTCAATATTTTCATCTTTTCTTGGAGAAAAATCTGAAAGAGCGTACATTTCAGTAGAAGCAGAAGCATTGTTTCTTTCAGTAAACCAAATTTCATCTCTTCTAAATAAATCAAGGTTAAGTAAATTTGTATCATGAGTATTACAAATCAACTGTGCATTATTTTTATTGAGATTTTTATCATAAAACTTTTTGATAATATATTCGACAAGTAATGGGTGTAAACTTCTGTCGATTTCATCTATTAAAAGAACTTTGCCTTCCTTAAATGCGTAGAACAATGATGGAGCAAAGTGAAATAATTGTTGAGTTCCGTCGGATTCTTCAATTAATTCCAAAGGATACAAAAAGGAATTGCTTTCGTTATTAATATTGTGAATTGTTTTAATATTGAAGACATCAGAATTACCAAATTTTTTCATCTGTTCAGGGTCATTGTTTGTAATAACATTCATAAGTTTGGTCATCAATTCGGATTGTCTACCCAATTCTTTTATTTTTTGAGAATTAATTTCAAAATCACTAATACTTATATCCGCATTATTTAGAAAGTCCAAACAGAATTTTTTATATTCTTCTAAATCATTGTTTTCTATGATATAGCCAATATTATATTTTGTTGGTTGACTGATGTCGTGTAGGACAATTATATCATTTAATATATAATCAACAACTGGCTTTACTTTCTCATAATTCCAAGTGGCTGCAGTTAGCAAAAACAACTTATTCTTTGTGTTCTTTGTTTTAATTTCATTTAATTGCTTAACATCGGTGTTGAACTTGTACTCATCTGTATTTGTTCTTGTAAAAATATTTGTTGGCTTTGCCGAATTATATACATCAAGTTTTTCATTAATAACTTTTTCAAAAGTACAACTAAAACTATAAGAATACTTTACATCATTTTTTATGAACGTTAATGAAAACTCTGATGGAATGCTTGAAAATTTCTGTCTATATTTAAAAGGATTAATTCCTATTCTATTATTTTCAACAAGGTTATTGGACATCATTGAAAAAGCTTTTATAAATTCTAGCGCATCTATAAAAGAAGTTTTACCAGAAGCATTTGCTCCATATATAATTCTTGATTTTGATATTCTATCTTTGCCAAAAGTAATCAAATTATCTTCGTGTGATTTATCCTTGTTTGCTATCATTGAAAAATTACATGTGTCAGCATATGACTTATAATTTTTAAACTTAAAATTTAATAACATAATTACCTCTCCTCACTTGAATTATATTCAACAGGTATAAAAAAGTCAAAATAATTTGCATAAAATTTTAACCATATTTGTAAATATTTTTTAGATTTTTGTGAAATTTATACATTTTTAAATAAAATAAATAGATATTATAGTTTTATTTCTTGACTAAATGTTAATTATGATAGATTACATTTGAAAGAACAAAAAATAATTTTGCAAGATAATATACTAATTAAGACAATTCGTTCAAAATTATGTTCTTTATATGGCTGATTTAAGGTATAATGTTTTCATAAATTTGAGGAGAAATAATATGTTTTTAAGAAAGGAAGCAATAGACCTTATAAAGTCTATCTGCAAAAGGTATAAAAACGAGCCATCACCATTGATGCTTGTTTTAAGCGACGTTCAAAAAGAATATGGTTACATACCACTAGAAGTTCAAGAAATAATTAGTGAAGAACTCAATATCCCAGTTAGTTATATTTATGGTGTTGTAACTTTTTATTCTTTTTTCTCATTAAAGCCAAAAGGAAGATTCGTTATTGGTGTATGTCTTGGCACAGCGTGTTACGTAAAAGGCGGACAAAATATCATTGATAAATTTGGTGATATTTTAAAAATTAAACCTGGACAAACAACCGAAGACGGAATGTTTACTCTTGATGCTTTAAGATGTATTGGTGCTTGTGGTATTGCACCAGCTATTTCTATAAATGGCAAAGTTTATCCAAAAGTAAAATTATCTGATATCCCTAATATAATTAAAGAATATAGAGAAATGAAGATGGAGTAGAACTATGACTAAAAAAGAAATAGAAAAGATTTTAAAAATAAAAACAATTGAAGATTTAAACAAAAGAATTGATGAAGCAACTAAAAAAGTTACTGACAAATTCAAAGGTTTAGACCATAAACGTCATATTGCAATTTGTGGAGGAACAGGATGTTTATCATCTAATTCAAAACAAATTAAAGAAGAATTTGAGAAATTAATTAAAGAATATAAATTGGAAGACAAAGTAACTATTAATTTAGTTGGTTGCTTTGGTTTCTGCTCTCAAGGACCATTTGTTAAAATTTATCCAGAAGACACTTTATATCACGCAATTAAAGTTAGTGATGTTAAAAGAATCGTTAAAGAAGATTTAATAAATGGTAAAGTCATTGAAGATTTACTTTATGTAGATCCAAATACAAATAAGAAATGTATTAAGCAAGAAGACATCCCATTCTATCAAAAGCAACTTCGTATTGCTTTACATGGATGTGGTGTAATTAATCCAGAAGATTTAAATGAGGCATTTGGCTTTGATGCTTTTAAAGGTCTTTTAAAAGCACTCAGCATGAAACCTCAAGACGTTATTGATGAAGTTTTATCATCAGGTCTTAGAGGAAGAGGCGGTGGAGGATTCCCTACTGGTAGAAAATGGCAATTTGCCTTTAATCAAGATGCAAAACAAAAATTTGTCGTTTGTAATGGTGATGAAGGTGATCCAGGTGCATTTATGGATCGTTCAATCCTTGAAGGAAACCCAGTTAATGTTATTGAAGGCATGATGATTGCAGGCTATGCAATTGGTGCAAGTGATGGTTATTTCTATGTTAGAGCTGAATATCCAATTGCTGTTTCTAGACTTAGAATTGCGATTGATGAATTAGAGAAAGCTGGTTTACTTGGAGACAACATTTTAAACACAGGTTTCTCATTTAGAGTACATATTAGACTTGGTGCTGGTGCTTTCGTATGTGGCGAAGAAACGGCATTATTAAACTCAATTGAAGGCAAACGTGGTATGCCTAGACCTCGTCCACCTTTCCCAGCTGTTAAAGGTTTATGGGACTCTCCAACTATCATAAATAACGTAGAAACCCTTGCAAATGTGCCATATATTTTAAGAGTTGGCGGAAAAGAGTTCGCTAAAGTTGGTACAGAAAAATCAAAAGGAACAAAGGTTTTTGCTCTTGGTGGTAAAGTTAAAAATGTTGGACTTGTTGAAGTTCCAATGGGTACAACTTTAAGAGAATTAATTTTTGATATTGGCGGCGGCATTCCTAATAATAAACAATTTCAAGCTATTCAAACTGGTGGTCCATCAGGAGGATGTTTAACTCTTACAGAACTTGATACACCAATTGATTTTGATAACCTTATTGCTAGAGGGTCCATGATGGGTAGTGGTGGAGCTATCGTTATGGATGAAGACAACTGTATGGTTGACGTAGCAAAATTCTACCTTGAATTTATTTGTGATGAATCATGTGGAAAATGTTCACAATGTCGTATAGGTACAAAAAGATTATTAGAAATTATTACACGAATTACTGATGGAAATGGAACTCTTGAAGATTTAGATAAACTTGAAGATTTAAGTGAATCAATTAGAGTTGGTAGCCTTTGTGGTTTAGGTCAAACAGCATCAAATCCAGTTTTATCTACACTTCATAAATTTAAAGAAGTTTATTTAAGACACGTAAATGATAAGAAATGTGACGCTGGCGTTTGCAAGAAGTTGATTGATTATGTAATTGATCCTAATAAATGTAAAAAATGTTCACTTTGTGCTAGAAACTGTCCAACAAATGCTATAAGTGGCGAAGTTGGTAAAACTGTATTCCATATTGATACTTCTAAATGTATTAAATGTGGAACATGTATGTCTGCATGTAAGTTTGGTGCAATTAGCAATAAATAAGAGGAGCTATTGATATGGGTTTAGTAAATATTAAAATTGAAAATATTGCATATAAGGTTGATGACTCCCTTACAATATTAGAAGCAGCTAAAGCATGTGGTTATCAAATTCCAACTTTATGTAACTGGAAAAAAGGTCGTTGCTCACTTGCTTCATGTAGAGTTTGCTTGGTTAAAGTAAATAATGAAAGAAGATTAGTTCCATCATGTGCATATCCTGTTCGTGAAGGACTTGAAATTTCAATTAATGATCCTTCAGCAGTTGTTGCAAGAAGAACTAGTGTTGAACTTCTTTTATCAAATCACTCATTTGATTGTCAATCATGTTCAAAAAATGGACAATGTGAACTTTTAGAAGTTTCTAGAATTGTTGGTGCTCGTCCTGAACAATATGCAGGTGAAAAAACACCTACAACTTATGATGATGTTGCACCTGGCATAATAAGAGATACATCAAAATGTATTCTTTGTGGAAGATGTATTGAAGCTTGTAAAGATAACCAAGGAATAGGAATTCTTGGATTTGAAAAACGTGGTTTTAATACAATTGTTTCTCCAGCTGGTAATAGATCATTTAATAATGTTCCTTGCATTCAATGTGGACAATGTATCAATGTTTGTCCAACTGGTGCATTAATGGAACATAGTGAAATTGATAAATTAGATAAAGCTTTCCAAGAAGGAAAAATCGTTATTGTTCAAACAGCTCCTGCAGTTAGAGCCGCGATTGGCGAGGAATTTGGAGAAAAAATAGGCACAACTTGCACAGGAAAAATGGTTGCTGCACTTCATAGACTTGGTTTCTATAGAGTATTTGATACAAACTTTGCTGCTGATTTAACAATTATGGAAGAAGCAAGTGAATGGCTTAAACGTTTATCAACAAAAGGCGTTTCACCAATGATTACTTCATGCAGTCCAGGTTGGGTAAATTATATTGAATATTATTATCCAGATTTAATTCCTCATCTTTCAACTTGCAAATCACCTCATCAAATGATGGGTGCAATTATAAAATCATATTATGCAACAAAACATAATTTAGATAGATCAAAAATTTGCGTTGTTTCTATTATGCCTTGTGTTGCTAAAAAATATGAAAAAGAAAGAGATGCTAATAAAGTTGATGGAATTAAAGATGTCGATGTAGTTTTAACAACAAGAGAATTAGCAAAGCTTATTAGAAGATCTGGTATTACTTGGAAGAAATTACCTGATGAAGAATTTGATAATGATTTAATCGGTAGTTATAGTGGAGCTGGCGTTATATTTGGTGTTACAGGTGGCGTTATGGAAGCAGCTGTTAGAACTGCATATCACGTTTTAACTGGTGCTGAACTTGAACCAATTGAATTTACTCCTGTTAGAGGATTTAAAGGAATTAAAGAAGCAACACTTTCGATTAATAATCAAACATATAACATTGCTGTTGCTTCAGGAATGAAAAATGCCAAAGTAATTTTAGATGAAATTAAAAATGGAAAGAGTAAATATGATTTTGTTGAAATTATGGGATGTCCAGGAGGATGTATTAATGGTGGCGGACAGCCATTTGTTAAAGAATTATTCCTCCCTAATGAAGATGATGATATTTTAGAAACTTATGCAGCAAAAAGAGCGGAAGTTTTATATAGAGAAGATAAATCTAAAGCAATTAGAAGATCTCATTTAAATCCTGATATTATTCAACTTTATAAAACATATTTAATTGAACCAGGAAGTATGCTAGCTCATAAGTTACTTCACACAACTTATAACTATCATAGAGAAAAATATCCTAATGCTCACGAAGAAGGATTTGAACAAAAATAATATTAATTAATGATGGTGGAGAGAAATCTCCACCATTTGCTTTTTGTACCTAAAAAATAGTGCAACCTGCCATATATAGACAGTTTTACTTATTTTTTGGTACTTTATAACGTTATTTTGTTAAAATAATTGAGGAAGAATTAACGATTATTAAGAGGATAAAACAATGGGAAAAGCTGCAATGTGTATTAAAATGCTTGAAATATTAAATACAGGCAAAATTTATAAAGTTTCAGAACTTGCAGATATTTTAGAAACTAATTCAAGAAATATTGGTGAATATCGTAAGGAATTAGAAGAATGTGGATATTATATTGAGACGATTCCAGGAAGATATGGTGGATATAAATTAAAAGATAATTCAATTATTTCTTCTTTAAAATTAAATGAAGAAGAAAAAGAAGCAATAATTGATGGATTTAATATTTTAATGTCTAAAAAAGATTTCTTAAAAAAGAATCTTTATTCTAAAGCAATTGGTAAAATTGCTTCTAGAATTGAACTTCCTGAAGATAATGAAGATTTAATGATTGTTGATCATTATCAATTATCAATGAATGAAAAAGATATAAATGATAGATTTCACTTTATAGATAAAGCTATTAAAGAAAAAAGAGTAATTTCAATTGATTATTCTTCTATTAAAAATGGAAATAAAACACACATCTTACATCCTTATAAATTATTCAATTTTAATAATGCATGGTTCTTTTTAGCATATACTCCTGAAGTTGGAGAAGTATGGTATTTTAAATTAAATAGAATAAAGAATTATAAAATGCTTGATGAAACTTTTAAGGTTTGGAAAAACTTTAAAGCAGAAGATTATTTTGATGCAAATGGATTTAAAAATAATGGTGAATTTATTCATGTTAAATTCATTGCTAAAGGTATAAGAAAGCAACTTGTTAAAGAAAGAATATATGGAAAAAATCAAAAAGTTGAAGAAAACGATGATGATACAGTTACAGTAACTTTAGATATGCAAAACGAAGATCAAGTTGTTTCCTTTATTTTAGGATGGGGAGAAGATGTAACTTTACTTGAACCTCAATCTATAATTGATAAAGTTAAAAATATTGCAAGTGAGATTGCTAAGAAGTATTAAAAAAGTTGATTTTTTGAAAATTTTAAAAAGAAAATAATTTAAAAATTTGATAATGGCAATTATTGTCAATTTTTGTGTTTTTGGTTCTCTATTAAAATTTAAGAAGAAATAAAATAAAGTTTATTAATTGTTAAGCAATTAAAGGGGAGACAAAATGCCAAATTTTTATATAAAAGCGGTTGGAGTTACTTTTGAAAATCGACAACGTGTAATAAGAAATTTAAAAGCAGGGGACAAATTGCAATTTATATTAGAACCAAATAATCCATACGATAGATATGCAATTAAAATTGTTACGATGGACGGAAAGCATATTGGCTACGTGAGCAAAGATTATAATAAAACTATTTTCAATGAAATTTCCTTAGGAAGAAAATATAAGTTAACTATATCTTCAGTAACTGGTGGCGGTTTTAATTCTTCTTATGGAGTCAATATTTTGGTTGAGTATTAGGAAATTAACTTAGATATGGCATTAACATTAGAACAACAAGCTGTAATAAATAGTGATGCAAAAAAGATATTAGTTTTATCTTGCGCAGGAAGTGGAAAAACAACTGTTATTGTTAATAGAATAACAAAGTTGTGGAAAAGCGGAGTAAAACCTGAAGAAATTCTTGCTCTTACTTTTAGTAACAAAGCTGCTCAAGAAATGAAAAAAAGAATAGCAAAAGAAAATGCTAAACTCGGGATTAAAACGAATGTTAAAACCTTCCATGCTTTTGGTTTAGAAATTATTCGCCAATATAATCCAACAATTGGATTTGAGAAGCAAGTTAAGATAGCTAAAGGGAATGACATTCAATATATCTTTAAAAATATTTTTAGGAAAAGAAATGAAGCTCCAGTTGAAGGAACTGCAATTTTTAATTACTTAAGAGCGACAAAAAGCTTTGAAGAATATCAACATATTCAATATTACGATGATTTACTATTAGAGTATTCAAAAATAATGAAAGATTCTTGCTTAGTAGATATGGATGACATGATATTTATTCCTGTAAATTTATTAAGCGAAAATAATAATATTAGAAATATAATAAGTGAAAAATATAAGTATATTTTTGTAGATGAATATCAAGACACAAATGAAGCACAAAATAGACTTCTCGATTTAATTATCGGAAATGATACAAATGTTTGCTTAGTTGGAGATGATGACCAAGCTATTTATGAATGGAGGGGAGCTAGACCTGGTTACATTCGCCAAAAAGCCTCTTCTGGTGAATATGAATGTATCAAACTTGAGAAGAATTTTCGCTCTCAAGCAGAAATTATAAATGTTGCTAATAGAATTATTAGTAAAAACAAAAATCGTGTTAGAAAAGCAATAATTCCATTTAGGCCTAATGGTTTGAAACCTATTTTTAAATGGCTTCCTTCTGAAGAAAAAGAAAGCGATTGGGTAGCTGACAAAATTGAAGAATTAATATCCAGCAATAGATTTAATCCTTCAGATATTGCTGTTTTATATAGAAATAACAATCAAAGTGACCAAATTAGAAAAGCATTAAAAAATAGAAATATTGAATCTGAAAATATTGAACTTGATGATAATGCAAGATATTCAACATTCATCAATGTTTTGCAATCTATTGTTGATTTATCTTCATCATCAGATATGAGCGAAGCTTTAAATTTCCCTACAAGATGTTTTGACAAGTTTACTTTTGAAGATGCTAAAGGTGCTTATTGTGATTTATATGGTCAAGATTGCAATTATGAAACGATGGAATGGATTGATAAAATTTATCTTTCTGATATCGATTTTGATGGTTCAATTGAATTTCGTGAACGTTATGCAATGATAACACAACTTCATGAAGCAAAAGATTGGAGCCCAACAAAGGTAATTGCTTGTTATCTCTCTTACATGGAAAGAAAAGGATATGATGAAACTCAGCAAGAAAAATTTAATTATGCATTACAAGCTTTTGATATTGCTAAGAATTATGAAGAAGTATTTACAAATAAGTCTTTAAAAGAATTTTTAGATCATCTTGCAATTTCATATGAAACTAACGATACAAATAGAAGTACAAATTTAGATGCAGTCAATTTAATGACTATGCATCGTTCGAAAGGGCTTGAATTTAAAGTAGTGTTTTTAATTGGAGTTCAAGTTGGATGTATCCCAAATGACTATTTTGTTCAATGCGTGGATGACTTAGAGGCTGAAAGAAGACTTTTTTATGTTGCAATAACAAGAGCGAAAGAATTACTTTATCTTAGTTCTTATAAAGATCCATTTAGTGGTTCTTTTAAATCAGATTGTATTCATAATGGCTTCATGGCTGAGATACCAGAAACTGCTTTAGGACCTGAGCCATCTAGAAGTGCATTAATAAGTTCATTCCCACTTAAAGACAATGTTACTAATGGAAAAGTTACTTCTAAAGATGTTGATAAGGTAATAGAAAATGTTACAGAAACAGTTAAAAAAGATGTAGAAGAAATTATTAAAAATGATGACGAACTTAATTTAAAGAAAAATCCAATTCATAATGATGAATGCGATAAGGATAATTGCTCAAGAAATCTTGGTGAACTAACAGAAGAACAAGTAAGCAAATATTTTGAAGAAAGCTTTGCACTTTCTAAGAATATAGAGATTCCAAGAAAATGCTTTATTGTGATAATTGGGGATTTAGAAATTAAACAAAATATTGCTAAAGGAATTCTTAAGGGCAATTCATTTGAGCATGATCAAGCTGAATATTTTGATTACAATGGAAAAGGTTTTAATATAAATAAATACTTTAACAATAATAGATGTATAGGAATTATTATGGGTCCAAATGCCCATAAAATTGCTACTGTAGATTCTAATTCTTTAAAAGCGAAACTTCTTAATAATCCTGGATATCCATTTTTTGTTGATTTAATTAAAAAGCGAATAACAAAACAATCTTTACAAGAGGCAATTACCAAAATTAAACGGAATTATTGCAGAAAAAAAGAGGAAATATAAATGAAATATCGAGTTTGTTGGCTTACTCTTAATAGAAGTTGTAATTTGCGATGTGTATGGTGTTATGCATCTAACACAAATTATAGAAAAGAAGACACATTATCTTATGAAGATGCTACAAAAATAATTGATATTTGTAGTGATGTAGGAATAAAGAGAATTGTTTTAATGGGTGGAGAGCCTACTTTGTATTCTTATCTATTTGATTTAATTCAATATATAAATGATAAAAGAATGAAAGTTTCGATTATCACAAATGGTGTATTATTTAGCAATAAAGAATTTGCTGATAAAATCCTAGCGTCAAAGTTAAATAGCATTACTATTTCGTGCAAAGGCGAAAATAGAGAAATATTTAGAAATGTTACTGGATTTGATAGGTATAGGGATGTTGTTGAAGGCATCAATTATTTAATACATAAAGACAAGCGATTTAACGTTTCAATGGTATTGACAAAGGACAATATTCCGTCGTATATAGAGGGAGTAAAAACTTTATATAATTTAGGCGTGAAACATTTTCATTTTTCTTTCTGCTACGAAATGCAATATTCATCGACATATGAATTGCCTGAAAGACCCTCAGAAATTATTAATAAATTTATTAACTCTTACGATGAACTTGATGAAGCTTGTGAAGGAAATTTTGATTTGTTTAATGGATATCCACTTTGCTTGCGGCCTACTGAATTTTTATCAAAATTAGTAAAAAAAAAGCAAATGACTACAGTTTGTCAACTATTAAAACATGCCGGATTGGTATTTGATACTGATGGAACCATAATTCCGTGTAATGCTATGACTAATATTAAAATAGGAAAACTAAATAACGATTTCTATGATGCAAAAACACTTATTGAATTTTTAAACGAGCCAGATATAGATAATATTTATAAAGAATTAAGATGTTTACCCGACAAAGATTGTTTAAAGTGCAAGGCATTAAGCAACTGTGGAGGCGGATGCGTTTGCCATTGGACAAAATATTCTTATGGTGATTTAAATCAGAAGGGAGAAATTTTATGGAGAAAAAATTAAATTTTATTCATAAATCAAATATTGAACCTAATAAGGAACTGAGAAGTATAGATAAGCAAAAAAAGTTTTTTTCAAGGAAAATTGATAATTTGGATAGCGAAGCAAAGAGGAAACTTTTATTTGAAAATCCTAGAATGATAATCGAAAGTATATATGAAGGTAATAAAGTAAAAAGAAAGGACCATATTTTGAATTATATCTATACTTTTGATTACAAAACTGGCGTTTCTACAAGAAGTGACATCTTAACTAAAGATTATAAGCCAACTGGAATAGACCCTTTTTATGCAAACTTTCCTCATTTAATCGATGTAGGGATTATGGGGCATTGCACTCATGGATTATCTGGATTATGCATGAAGTCAGGTGTTCAATGTTATCAAAATGGATTAAATATTCATAAACCAAATATGTCTGTTGAAAATTTTAGAAAAATCGCTGAAGAGTGCAGGGATTTAACAAATCAGTTTGCATTAGGCGGCAGAGGAGATCCAAATGAGCATGAACATTTTGGTGAAATTTTAGCTATTTGTAGAGAAAATCATATAGTCCCAAACTATACCACGAGCGGTTTTAAACTTACTGATGAAGAAATTGCTTTGTCTAAAAAATATTGCGGTGCCGTGGCTGTTAGTTGGTATAGAAGCGATTATACAATCAATGCAATTCAAAGATTTATCAAAGCAGGCGTTAAAACCAATATCCATTTTGTTTTGAATAATGACACAATTGAAGAAGCTATTGAGTTATTGGAAAACGAAGCCTTCCATTTAGGAATAAATGCAGTTGTTTTTTTAACTCATAAGCCAGTAGGCTTAGGACAGAAAGATAAATGTTTGAAATATAATGATCCTCGTTTAGAAAAGTTTATATCTTTTATTAGAAGCAAAAAATATAGTTTTAAAGTTGGAATTGATGGTTGCTTTGTTGTGAGTTTAATTAACTCAAGCCTTAACTTTAACATGAAGTATCTTGATACATGTGAAGCTACTAGATTTACTTGTTATATAGATGCTGATTTGAATATGTATCCATGCAGTTTTGATGTTAATGAAAAATTTAAAATTAGTTTAAAAAATAGCACAATATTAAAAGAGTGGCATAGTGATACATTTAATAAAGTGAGAAGAATTTTATTAAAGGGGTGTCCTGGTTGCGAATATAATTCAGAGTGTCATGGTGGATGCTTCTTACATAAAGATATGGTTTTGTGTAAAAAAATCCAGGAGGAATAGAAATGGCAATTGAACAATTACAGCAACAAGCTTTTTCTATCACAAAAGATTTATTTATTAGAAGAGCGGGAAATATTACAAAACCAATCGAATATTATGAAAATGGATGGTTTGAAGTACAATTCCCTTTGATTCTTAAGCTTAAAGGAATACCAGTTACCATTTATTCTCATATAGATTTCTTTAATATTTCAGGGAGAATAGCCATAACTGCCATGTTGGGTTTTAGAACCGCATATAACGAAGAAAAACGGAAAAAGAATAAAGTTATTGAAACAACGCTTTTTAATTGTTGCATTGATCAGATTTACAATGAGGTAGATTTTAGCTATAAGGGAACTACCGAAACAAAAGCAAAGAATGGCGTTATAGCTCTGACATGTGAAAATTTTGCTCAAACATTAGACCGATTTTATACTGAAGTCATTTATAACTTAAATGGACCATATCTGTCTATCATCGAATCAATTAATTAAACTAAATAAGGAGGATGTTATGAAAATTATTTTAGATTTTGTTACAAATTCGAGCGAATCAGATTATTACGATTGCTATGATTGTGATTGCGATTACGACTGCTATGATTGTGATTCCGATTGTCAAGACTGCGATGATTGCGATTGCGATTGTGACTATGACTGCGATTGTTACGATTACGATGACCCAACAGATTGTTGGGTGCCAGATGGTGGGCCAGCTCCTTGGGATTCTTGCGAAGCAGATCCGGATATTTGCTGTGGATATGATCACTAATGAAAATAAAGTATTTAAAAAAATATGGTTGTTATCTTATTAATGATGATAATCATAAAGCACACCTTTTAAATTTTGATAATAATAGAATTATTCAAGTTTCGAGCAATTTTGAAGAAATATGTGATCATTTATCAGATGTTTTTTTGAAAATATTATGTGATGAAGGTATCGTTTCTTTTAAAAAAAAGAATTTTGTGATTGAAAAGACATATAGTCCAACTAGTGTGACTTTTTTGATGACGACAAGGTGCAACCTAAAATGTGTTTATTGTTATGCATACAACAATTGTAATGAAAATCTATCCTTTTCGAGTGCAAAAATTACGATAGATTATTTAATAAATAACGCAATTAATAAAGGGGCTAAGGAAATCACTATTCGTTTTCATGGTCTTGGGGAACCTACTCAAAATTTTGATGTTCTTAAACAAATAGTTGAATACACTAAATCTGAATGTAACAGGCTTTTACTATTAGCCAACTTTCATATAACATCGAATGGAATTATGAAAGATGAACATCGCAAATACATACAAAAAAACTTCGATTATATAACTTTGTCTATAGACGGCACAAAAAAATACCAAAATGTTCAACGTCCATTGCCAAATGGTGATTCTTTTGAAGAAGCTATCAAGACTTTATATTCAATTAAAAATAAGGATAATCTTTTAATAAGAACTACTGTTACTAATTTTAGCTTAGAAAATTTAGAGGAATGGTGTGAATTTCTAAATAAAAATGGTTTTAAAAATATTAATATTGAGCCCGTTAGCGTTTGTGGCAACTGCTTTAACAACGGAATAACTGATTTAGATAATAAATTTTGCGAGATATTTTGTATCTTATGTAAGAAATTTACTAACATGAAAATCAGTTATTCTTGTTTTAGGCGAAGCAATCGTTGTTTTCATTGTGGTGCATTTGGCAGCAATATGGTTATAACTCCATTTAATGATATTTCGACTTGTTATGAATGCTTTGATATAGAAGATAAAGCCCAATCATTATTTCTTATTGGAAAAATCAAAGACGGAAATATATGCATAGATGAAAAGAAGATAAGTATGCTAAATGAAACATCACTAATGTTAAGAAATGAATGTTCAAGTTGCTACGCTCAAACTTTCTGCAATGGAAGTTGTTTGTCAAAGCGTTATAAATCTTTTATTGAAAAGGGAAACAGTTATTCGATTGTTGCAAATAAATGCAAGATTACCAGAAAACTTCTTATTGATAAATTAATCGAAAGAGTTGCGTTTGAAATCAGTTTTACGCATTCAGAAAGATTGTTTTGATTTTTAGAATAGGATATTATATGGCGATGATTAAACTGTAAGACTTGAGATTCGAAGGAAGTCAAAAGATTTTTTATGATAACTGTTTAGACAGAAAATATGTGGATGAAGATGATTACGATGATTTTGATTATTAGGAGGACTTTATAATGATTAGATACAAAAATTTGAAAGGAAATTCAGGAATTATTGCGTATGAGTACGGCTATGATTATATAAAAGTTCAATTTTCAGATTATTCAATTTATAGATATACTTACTTATCTGCTGGAAGATATAACGTTGAAGAAATGAAAAAATGTGCTGATAAAGGCTATGGCCTCAATGGGTATATTAACCACAATTGTAAATATGGTTATGAAAGGTAGAAGTTTATGACAAGAAATTATAGTGTTTTATGTTTGACTTTTTTCTGATGAGATCAGGATTACTCAAGTTAGTGTAGTAGCAGAAAACGAAGACGAAGCTAAAAATTATGCATTACAATCAATGAAAAATGCTTATGGTGTCAAGAATGCGCAAATCGCATTTGAGCTTCCTGGAACAAAGGTTGTTTTGGACAATGGGCCAGCTTCACAAATAGATATCAATAGTTTTAATTCTTTTTGCAAAAAACATAATATTAAGTAAACCTGATGATTTGATACTGAAAAAAAGTTATATTGAGAATTAAAAGCCAAGAGTAATCTCTAAGACTTTTAAATGTTGGGAATTCGAATTATTAGTATAAATTAAAAAATAAAAATGCTTATTTGCACATGAGGGGTGAATAAAACTCTAATAAAAATAATTGTGCTATACAAAAAAACTACATTCTATATTTGATTGTTTTTATAGCGATAACCATATTTTTGCCATTTATTGTCAATTTTAATTGAACTCAAGGCATTTATAATAAGTGTGTAAGAATAATTTATCCTAACATTTAGGAATAAATTCATATCTTTTAGGGGGATAGAATGACGGTTTTAGTAATTGGTGCGTGGATAGCTTGCATTTATGTTCTCTGGAAATGTATCTGCGCTTGGCTAGATAATCTTCATAAATAAGGATGATATAAATAAAATGGATTATACAATTTATTTAGTTATTTTTATTTTCATTGTAGCTATATTATTTCACAAAAGAGATGGCAAATAATTATTAAAAAAAGCATTTTATTTTTAGGAATTTTAAGCCTATGGAATTTTATGAAAGTAATAAGAAGTAATAATTTTTCATATTACAACATTGTTATTTTAAGTAGGTATATTGTCAAAAAAAGAAAGTTTTCTATAAAAGTTCAATATTTAGATTATTAAATTTATCAATTTACTTACTTATCTGTTGAAAGATATAACGTCAAAGAAATGAAAAATGTGCTGACAAAGGTTATAGCCTTAGCGGGTATATTAAACACAACTGTGATATGGTTATGAAAGGTAGAAGTTTATGAAAAGAAATTATAGTGTTTTATGTAATACTCTTACTGATGGGATTAGGATTGCTTCAGTAAATGTAGTAGCAGAAAATGAAGACGAAGCTAAAAATTATGCATTACAAACGTTGAAAAATGCTAATGGCATCAAGAATGCTCAAATTGCATTTGAACTTCCTGGAACAAAGGTTGTTTTGGACAATGGGCCAGCTTCACGAACAGATATCAATAGTTTTAATTCTTTTTGCAAAAAATATAATATTAAGTAAACCTGGTGATTTGATACTGAAAAAAAGTTATATTGAGAATTAAAAGCCAAGAGTGTTCTCTAAGGCTTTTAAATGGGAGCTTCTTTTTTTTGAAAACTTATTTGTTGCTAATCTTAAAATTTTACTTATAAAATTTCGTTTTTAAACCAATCAATTAATGACTATAAAATTTAAAATATGCTATTTTTGCATGGCTTTTGTGATGGATATGACGAATAATATTAAAAATGATAAAGCAATAATGTCTGTAAAAGCATCTAAAATAATCATTGAAATTTTCCATGTACTGATTGAATTATTAAGCTTTTGAGATTCTTATGTATGTCCATTCATAATAGAAGGATGTAAGTAGTTATTAAGAAATTAATGAAAAATAATAAGAAGTAATAGTTTCTGGAGTTGCTACACAGTTATTTTTAAACCAATGTTTAACTAAAACAATGAAGTTTTCGTTTGCAATTTCAAGTAGTAATTTATAAGGAACAGTTTTATTTTTTGTGTTTCTTTCTTCGATAATGATTTCGTTAATTTTAATGATTCTTTTTCTCATTTCTTCAAAGAAAATTGATGAAGAAGAATTATTGATGATTGCTTCAATCATCTCTTTTTCATCATGCAAATGATAAAGAATATGAGTTATTAAATGTGAAAAATCTAGGATAGAATTTTTACTAAAATCGTGAGTTTCTTCAACTTCTAAAGTGTGAGAGAAGACGTGATCAAAAATATCATTAACAATTGATAATAAAACATCATCTTTATTTTTATAATGACTATAAAAAGTTGAACGAGAAATCTTAGATTCATCAAGTAAATTTTGAATATTAATTTCACTATAATCCATCTTATTTAAAAGTGTTTTTAATGCTTTGTGCAAGCCTTGTTTTGTTTTAGTTATACGTTTATCCATAAGTTGTAATACCTTTTGTTTATTTAAACACATTATATCAAACAAAGTGTTCTATATCTATTAAAAGTTATCGAACAAAATTAAATTATTTGTTTTATATCTTGGTTATTTAGCATATAATATTGACGTTATGACTCGTGAAATAAAAAGTGCTAATAAACGAAAAATTATTACTTTAATTGCTACAATAATCTTAACAATCATGTTGTTATTTATTGGAATTTTTGTTGGATCAAGCAACATGGGTTTTGTTGAGTCTTTTAAAGCGTTATTTAATGTGAGTACAAACGCAAATAATAATATTGTTTGGAACATTAGAATGCCTAGAGTTTTAGCAGCTTTAATTGCAGGAGGAGGACTTGCAGTTAGTGGTCTTATAATGCAAACAAGTTTAAAAAATGAAATGGCATCTCCTGCAACACTTGGTGTATCAAATGCAGCAGTTTTTGGAGCTAATTTATCTATTATTGCTTTAAGTGGTGGATTTTTATCAACTGGAAATAATTTAAATAATTTAACAAAAGGCTTTAATCCATTTGCAACTTCCTTAATGGCATTTATTTTTTCAATAATTTCTATTTTTGTTGTTTTAGGATTATGCAAATTTAGAAAATTTTCACCTTCAACAATTGCTTTAGCTGGTATTGCAATTGGTTATATTTGGAATGCTGCAACAACAATTTTACAGTTTTATGCAACTGATGTTGGATTATCAGCAGCAGTAATTTGGAATTTTGGCGATTTAGGAAGAGCAACATATGAAACTGATTTAATTATGTTTATTGTTGTTTTAATTGGATTAATTTTCTTTATGTTAATGTCGTGGAGATACAACACTTTATTAAGTGGGGAAGACTCAGCAAAAGCTATGGGAATTAATGTTGAGTTGTTAAGATTTGTGTCTTTGTTAATTGCTTCTGTTATAACGGCCGTGTGTGTTTCGATGCTTGGAATTATTGGTTTTGTTGGACTTATTTGTCCTCAAGTTATTAAAAGAATTATTGGTAGTGACCATAGATTTTATATTCCTACAACATTTTTTTCAGGAAGCGTTTTACTTTTATTCGCTGATATTTTATCAAGAACAATTGGAAACGGAAGTGCACTTCCAGTTGGTGCAATTACATCACTTTTAGGTGCACCATTCTTCTTAGTTTTAATTTTTTCATGGAGAAAGAATCATGCTTAAAATAGAGAATTTATCATTTAAATATCGTAAAAATTCTCCACTCATTTTGGATGATATTTCTTTGAGTTTAAACGATGGAGAAATTGGTATTATTCTAGGAAAAAATGGTGTTGGGAAATCAACTTTATTTAAGCTAATTGTCGGATTAATTAAACCAAAATCTGGAAATATTTTTGTTGATGAATTTAACTTAAATAACATGAAATCTAAAGATAGAGCAAAGCTTATTTCGTATGTACCACAAACTATTGAATTTGGCGACTTAAGTGTATATGAAACGATACTATCAGGAAGAGTATCTCATTATTCATTGTTCCCGTCCAAAAAAGATGAAGAAATAGTACAAAATGTCATAAAAGAAATGCATTTAGAAGGATTTTTAAATAAAAATGTCAATGAATTAAGTGGTGGGGAAAGACAAAAAATAGCTATTGCTAGAGCACTTGTTCAAGAACCAAGAGTATTAATTTTTGATGAGCCAACAGGCAATTTAGATATTGGAAATGAACAATTAATTTTAGATGAAGCACATAAGATTTGTAGAAATAAAAACATATCAATTTTGATTTCAATTCATGATATTTCTATAGCATCTTATTATGGTGATAAATTCTTTTTATTAAAGGATAACAAGATTAAGTATAGTGGTGATAAAGAGGTCATAAACGAGACAAATATTTCAGATATTTTTGATGTTAAAGCAACTATTAAAGATATTGATAATAAAAAATTTATTTACATCGAAGGAGGTAAAATTGATGAAAAATAAACACGGATTAATTATGCTTGCTCTTGGTGCAATCTTATTAACTGGTTGTGGCACAAGCGAAGGCGGAAACGATGGACAAGTTACAACAATTACAGATATGGTAGGAAGAAACGTTGAAGTTAAACCAGGAAGCTATAAAAAAATAGTTTGTATTGGTGCAGGTGCTTTAAGACTTTATTCTTATATTGGTGATGTTAATTTATTAAGTGGAGTTGAAGATATTGATAACTATATATTAGAAAAAAGACCAAAAATGTTTGATACAAGTGCTAGACCATATTTTTTGGCTAATAAAGAAATCTTCAAAACACTACCATCATGTGGGGTAGGTGGACCAAATGCTCAAGCAGCTGAAGCAGAAAAGATTTTATCATGCGATCCAGATATCGTTATTTCTGAATATGAAGATGCTGATAAAGCAAATGCACTTCAAAAACAATTAGGAGTACCTGTTGTTACTGTAAAATATGGTTATAAAGGTGTTTTTGATGATGCAATTAAAAACAGTTTAAATTTACTTGGTAATATTTTTAAAGAAAAAGCAAAAGCAACTAAATTAAATAAATATATTGCTGATCAAAAAGAATTAATTTCTAAGATGACAAAAGATTTAAAATCTAAAGAATCAGTTTATATTTGTGGTTTAGGAAACTGGGGAACAACAGACCACTTAATGACTGTTCAAAATTATGAACCATTTAATGTTGCTAATATTAATAATGTTGTTACTGATTTATCAAAAGATGGTATTCAAAAAATTGAAAAAGAAAAATTAGTATCTTTAGGCGATAAGATCGATAAGATGATTATTGATGCTGCAGCTATTAAAAATATTAAAATGACTGACGATACTAAACTTGTTTTAAATTCAATTAAAGCTTGGAAAAATAACGAAGTTTATTTACAAATGCCATATAACGCATATTACACAAACGTTGAAACTGCATTAGCAAATACTTGGTATAATGCAAAAATTGTATATGCAGACGCCTTTAAAGATATCGATATGAAAGAAAAAGTAAATGAAATTACTAAAGCTTTTTTAAATAAAGAATTAGCAGATGAAATCTTTAGTTGCCCAACAAGTTTTGGTGGATATCAAAAAATTGATGTCGCAACTTTCTTTAATAAATAAAAATGGAAAATGTAATTAAGAACTTTTTTGATAAAGTTGCTCCATCATGGGATGAGCGTGAAGCTTTATCAATTGAATATAAAGAAAAATTAATTGATGAATTAGATATTCATGAACATGATGATATTTTAGATGTTGCTTGTGGAACAGGAGTTGTTACTAATTTATTACATAAACATTCTAAATCACCTGTAACAGCAATTGATATTTCATGTAACATGATTGAAATTGCTAAAGAAAAATATAAAGAAAATAAAGATGGTTATATTTTTATTGCTGATGATTTTTTAACCCATAAATTCGATAAAAAATTTGATTATATAATCATTTATAATGCTTATCCTCATTTTAAAGATCCTGAAGCATTAAAACTAAAAATTAAATACTCTTTAAAAGAAAATGGTAGATTTGCAATTATGCATTCAATGTCTTTAGAAAAATTAAATGCTCATCATAAAAATGTTGATTCTTCAATTTATAGAGAATTTCTCTCTTTTAAAGAAGAAGCAAAACGATATGAAGATTATTTCAATATAGAAAAGATTATTGATTCTGATCATCTTTTATTAATAGGAAGATTAAAATAACTTAATTTTTTTCCTCTCCTCAATCACTCTTATATCGGTTTTATAAGGGTGATTTTTTATATAAACTTCAGGCTAAATCTATTTATAAGTAAGCATTAAGATAGTATTAAGAAATTTATTTATTTTTATAAAATTTCATTTTAAGTCAATAAAATATATCCAATGAAAAGAGGGATTTAACTATATGAAAAAGAAAATTATTCCGATGGTAGCATTGGCAGGTGTCTTAAGTTTTGGAGCAATCTCGTTAGCAAGTTGTAAAGAAGAAACACCTGTAGAGCCAGTAGAATTAGAATATAAAGTCAACGTAGTAAGCGTTGAAGGAGCAACTGTTTCAACAAGCGTTGCAAAAGCTAAAAAAGGTGAAATTGTCACTGTTAATGTTAATGTTACAGATACAGATAAAACATGTTTTGGCATTTTATTAAATGATAATACAGAAGTTACTGAAGTCGAAAAAAGTAAAACTTATTCATTTAAGATGCCTGAAAGTGACGTCAGCGTAAAAGCAAATCTTGAATTTGTTCAAAAATTCGGAGTTATGGCTAATGTTAAAGGCGATGTCGAAGGCGCAAGTATTAAAGTAGATAAAGAAGTCGCTAAAGCTGGCGAAGAAGTTGTCGTTACGGTTGAAAATACTAACGCTGAATTTAAATATTCATCAATTTCTGGACTTCCAGAAGGATTTAAAGAAGTTGAAGCTGGCGTAAAATATTCATTTGCAATGCCAGCACATAATGTTTTCTTAACATTAGAACTTTCCAAAGTTGAAATATTTGGTGTTACAGTTAACGCAAGTGAAGGTGGTGTAGCAAGTGTTGATAAAACTGCTTACCACGAAGGCGATGCAATTAAATTATCATTAACGGCAAATGCACATTTTGAAGTTAAATCAGTTGTTTTTAATGGAACAAAAGTTGCTGACGATCAATTAGGCGATGAAATTAGTTTCGTTGCTGCTAAAGAAAATGTAATTGAAGTTGTATTTGAACAAACAGAATTTAAAGCAACAGTTGTTAAAGTTCTTGGCGATACAGCTTCCTTTGTTAAATCAATGAGTGGAATTGAAGAAGGAGTTTTCTATAAAGTTGGCACAAAGCAAAAAATTAGCGTTCAATTTGACTCATCATATTATGTTTCGATGTTTAAATTGCAATTTGGTGGAAAGATTTATGCTTTTACAAAGAATGCTGATGATTCAAAAATTGGTGAATGCGAAGTAGAAATTCCTGAAAAAGATTTTTCAACATTTGTATTTAAAGATACTTACATGTCGTTACCTGAAGAAGGGGATGAAAGTATTGTGGTAAATGTTGATGCTATGGAAGGTGTCGAAGTTGTTGGAATTATCAGTGGAACTGCTTATAAATATAGTAGTTATTTTAGTGTTAATTTATATCTCTTTGGTGGAGATAATGGCGTAAAAGTTAAAAGTGTTACGTATTATGATGGAGATGCTGAAGTTGGAAATAAAGCCGCATTTAGAGAAATGTCAGGACAAGTCGGCGTTTCTAGCATGAAACTTACTTCAAAATCTTTGAGATTGCATTTTGATGTTGATGTTATGAGCAAGAAAACAATTTCATATGTCGGAACAGATGGTTTAGCAGAAGGATATGGACTTCCATTATCAGCATTACCAGGTGAAACAGTTAAATTAAAATATGAATTAAAAGATGGCAAAAATAAATATTTGTCACAACTTAAAGTCACTGTTAAAGGAACTGGTGAGGTAATCGACGTTACAGTTACTGGCATGAATAAAGAGTTTATGATGCCTAATGCAGATGTTGTTGTTGAATTTGTTCTTGAAGATACACCAACAATTCAATTTGAAAAAGTAGTAGGCGTCAAGGAAGTGAAATTTTATTCAGAATCTTCTCGTAAACCTGAAGCTGAGATCTTAAAAGCAGCACCTGGAAAAACGGTTTATGGCCGTGTTGTATTAGAAGATGGATACCTTATTAATGCTGTAAAATTTGATGGTACAAATATTACAAGTAGCTGGGGCTCTAAAAACGATTTTAGCTTTAAAATGACGGCAACAGGAAAAGTCACCTTTGATGTGGAAGAAGGTGTTACTGTTAGCGTTGAAGAAGTTACTGGAGGCAAATTCCTTTTAGCAGAGGGTGAATACAATACAGCAAACTCAACAAAGTTGGTTGTTAAACAAGGCGCTACATTATATGCCAAAGTTACACCTGATACAGGTTATAAATTTGTCAAGGCTGTTGATCAAGATGGCAATGATGTTAAACTTATAGAACCTACATCCTATTCTTACTATCATAATTACTCATTTGCGGTTGCTACAACAGCAGGAAGCAAAGCATTAACTATCACTCCAGTTTTTGAAGCATATGCTAAGTCAACTGTTACATTAGAAGTTGATGAAAGCCTTAAAAATGATCTTAAAGCATTCAGTTTAACAGGCTCAGTAAGTAAAGCTTCATTAAGCCTTGATTCAAAAACATCAAGTGAGTTCTTCGTTGATGAAGAAGTTTATGGAAATATTTCATTATCAAGTGATGCTATTAAAAATAAGATTTTCAGCGTAAGTTATGTTGCTGGCGGAAAAGAAACACCATTAGAATTTAATGGTGAACAAGGCATTTATACGCCACTCAAAAACTTCAAGATTAAAGATGCAAATGTTATTTTAAAAGTAACTGCTGTAGAGAAAAAAGTTGTTGGCGTAACATGTGTGGCTCCTAAAGAAGGATTTACATTCAAATATGCAGCAGATAGAACAACTAGCGAAGAAAAATTTTTAGATAAATTGCCGGTTGTTAAAGCAGGCAATGTACTAAGAATTAAAGTTATAGGCACTGTTTCAGAAAATTGTAAATTAGCTTATAAGATTACTGATGCTAGCGATAAAGATATAACAGAAAGTTTGAGCACCTCATTTGATTCTAAATCAGGAATGTTAACAATTGATAACTTACCAAATGAAGATATAAAAGTTGTCTTTAGTGAAGTTGAAGCTGTATTTAAAACATTTAAATTAACAGACAACTTACCAGAATATTGTGAACTAGATTACGCTTTAGTTTTTGCAGGCGGTGTAAGTGTCAAAGATGGCGATAAATTCGAAGTCGCAGAAATGAATATTAGTGTAAATGCATATGATACTCGCGCAGATGGACAAGCAGCATTCACATTAACAGTTAAAATCGGTGGTGTTGAATATAAAACTGTACAACATGAAGAATTTGATGATAATGATGCAACAGTAAAAATTCCTGCAAAAGATATTACAGGAGATGTTGAACTTATCATTTCTAAATAACGATTAATTATTAATTCATAAAGGCTCTTCGGAGCCTTTATGACTGCTTAAAACCCTTACATTTGAATAAATTTGAAATTTTTATTTTTGATAAAAATGTAGCACTTTTTAATATAATTTTTCCGTAAAATAGTGAAAAATTCATGAAAGGTGATGTTAAGATAGTGTTAAGAAAAAGTATATTTTTAGAGTTAATAATGTTTTATAAATTAAAATATTCTTATGGATTGAGGTTAAAATATGAAATTTAAAAAAATATTTTTATTTTTATCAGTTTTGGCTTTAACAGGTTGTAATAATGTTAGTGTTCCTGAAGAAGATAAGACTGAAATTAGTGATTTACAAAAGGCGATAATTAATTTACGAAGTGGTTTCCATATGAGTGGAATCAAAGAACAAATTTGCTTATCAAGTGAAAATGAAGAGTTGTTTAGAAATAAGTTCAAATACGATTATTCGTTCGAAAATAGTAGTGAAGAAATTGCAACAAATCAAAAATATACATTCACTTATGCAGGCAAAGAACAAGATATTGAGATTTCAGTTGTTCGTGATCCTGATGGATTTGCTGCTCAAAGATATGTTAATTATAAAAATGAAATAGGTTTTTATAGAATTAGTGATAATGGTTATTATTCGTATTATGATGACTATTTCATGAATCCATTTTTACTTATTGAAGAAACGGATTTAACAAAAACAAAAGAAGAAAATGGAGAAGTTGCTTATTCTTTATTTAAAGATAAGTTAGACCTTTTTGATTATTACTTAACAGGTAATTCTTTTCCTCTTCAATCAGTTGAATTAACTTTTAAAAACAATGTTCTAATGAGCGCAAAAACTGTTTCATCTAAATTTACTGGAAGTACAAAAGATGCTTCAACAGGATTCTATATTCCTTGTTCATGGACTTATGTTGCAAATTTATCTTTCGAAAATATTGGTAAAACTGCGATTGAAGGGCCTAAAAAGAGTGAAGATCCAAAAATAGAAAAACTCGATAAACTTTTTTCTAGTGTTAAAGATAATTTTACTCTAGAAGCGACAATGTCTTTAAAGGGTGAAAGTACACCATTAAATTCAAAAACAAGTTATTTTGATGGTTCGTCTTATTACATTGAAATGGATAAAGAAGATAAAACGAAGGATTATTTATATCATGAAGATCCATTTAAAAAAGATGGATTATTATATGAATATAAATTCAATTCTGATTCAAAGCTATGGGAAAAGAGTAGTAATTCTTCTTACTCAAGTTATAACATTGATCCTCACGATAAGAGTATCTTTGTACCTCATCTAAAAGATGTGTCTTCATCATTATTCTTTAAACAAGCGGATGAAGATGGCTATTTTTGGTGTAATAACGATTATGCACAAGCATTTATTGGTGAAGGTTTCTTCTCAGATGGCGAATTACTTTCTTATTTTAGCGAAGGATATGTAACTGAAGCAAAATTAAAAGAAGATAATGGAGATATTATTGTTAGCCTTGATTTCTATTTTCCTTATGATTCATCAACAATAGTTGAAATGACATATACTGCAAAATATTCACATATTGGAACAACTAAGATTCCAGATGTTGATTTATAAGGAGGTAAAGAAAATGAAAAAGAATTTATTAATTAGTTTAGGTTTATTAGCTATCATTGCTTTACCAAGTTGCGCAAATGAAGGAACTGATAAAGATAATGTAAAACTTGATGTTCCTACATATGTTAATGATTTTTTAAAGGAAGCAAGCGCTTCATATAAACTTAAAGCATTAGAAAAAGAAATAGTTAAAAAAACAGATGGAACAACTATGTTTACAAATGAATATAGTTATAACATCACTTCATTAAGAGGCGAAAGACCATCTATTAAAGAAACATTTTCTAAATCAACAACAGAAGGAACAAGTTCATCAACAATAAGATATGTTAAAAATGAGCGTGGTTATGTATCTGTTGAAGGAATTAATTATAAAAATGAAGTTTTCTTAACTGAAGCTACTGATGGTGATGGAAAGAAACTAATTTATGATAAAGAATTTCCTAATCCTTTTGAATATTTAACTATTAATGATTTTGAAGCCATTGAAGTTAATGGAAAAAGTATTAAAAAAGCTATTGAAGCTAGACCTACAACATCAACATTATTATTAAATAAAGATAAACAAGCGTTCTTTGCTAAATATTTACTTGGTATAGATTATACGATAGATAACGTAAAATTTAATTTCGTTATGAATAAAATTGATAGCATTCAAATTGATTCAGTTGTATCCGAAACAAGATATCAAGATGCTTATACAAGTATGTATATTCCTGTTAATGTTAATTATGAAACAACTGTTTTAATTGATAATGTTGGTAGCGCTGAATTCGATGGTGCTAAACCTCATACAAGTAAAAATAAAGAAAGAGAAGACGCTTTAAAGAATGCACTTACAAATCTTGGTGATAACTACACTTTAATTATTAATGAGCATTATCAAGGCGAAAAAGGTAATTCTGAATTTGATTCTTATTGGTATTTCAATGGAAAAGATGCAATTTATCATCAACAACATTTAGATGATACGTCTAGAAAATTTGATTTATATTATAAAAAAGATCCATCTAAAGCAGATGATTTAATGTATATATATGATTTAAATGAAACAACTAATAAATGGGTTTATATTGATCCAACAAATTCACAATCATATAACGTTAGACCTAAAACATATGCTGAATTAGATACTAAAGCTAGATTAGTTGATCCAACTTTATTTGAATATGATGAAACTGAAAATAAATATGTTGTAACTGATGGTTATGTTAGTGCTTTTTTAGGCAATGCTTTCTTGCCAGGTTGCTATCAAATTAAAGATTTCACAATTGGTGGAGGAAATAAAGCTGAAGTAGTTTTAACAAGTGATGGAAAGATTGATACAATCACTGTTGGATTCTTTGAAGTTGATTCTAATGGATATGACATTAGTAGAGAATACACAATGCGCTTTATTAATATTAATAAAACAACAATACCTAGTTGGGTAGAGGGAGAATAATTATGAAAAAAAGAAAAGTTTTCCTTAGTGTAATTGCTTTAAGTGCTCTTCTTGGTGGATCAGTAATTAGTTGCGGTCAAAAAGAAGATCACCCTAGCATCGAAGAAAAAAAGAAAGAATTATTAATCGAAGCACCTTCTAAAGCATCTTTAGAGATAGGTGAAAGTATAACGTTAAGTTTAAAAACATCTAATTTAGATGAAGGAGATATCGTTAATTGGTACTCTAGTGATACAAATGTTTTAAGCGTCACGCAAAACGGAAAAGTTATTGCTTTAAAAGCTGGTATGGCTGATATTTATGCTAAAACTAGTGATGTAGAAAGTAATAAAGTTTCACTTGTAGTTAACGAAAAGAAAGTTATAAAAGTTACACTTAGCGAACCAAGTGATGACGAAATTGAAGTTGATGAAGTTATTAAACTTGATGTAAAAGTCGATAATGCAGATTTAAAAGATGTTGCATTTACTTTAAGTGATCCAAGTTTAGGAAGTATTGATAACGAATTTAATTTCAAAGCTTTAAAAGAAGGAACATGCGTAATTTTTGCTAAAGTTGGCGAAGTAAAAAGTAATGAAATTACGATTAAAATACTTAAAAAGTCTACAGAACTAAGTTTAAATGTTAATTGTGATGACCAAGTTGTATTATTGATTGGTACTGAATTAAATATTAAAGCAACTGTAAAAGGTAACGTTAATAATTATCCAGTTGTCTTTAAAAGCTTAGATGAAAATGTTTGTAGTGTTTCTAGTGAAGGTTTAGTAAAAGCTTTAAAAGAAGGAACAACAAGTGTAGAAGTTTTTGTCGGACATATTAAAAAAGTTATTGAAATTATTGTTTTAAAAGAATATACAAAAGCAACAAGCGTAAGTTATGAAGTGAAAGAGATTGATGTTGCTTTAGGTGAAAAATTCGAGATTAAAAATGTAGAAATTTTACCTAATACTGCAAAGCAAGAATTTACACTTGAAAGTTCAAATGAAGTTTATGTTTCAACTGAAGGCCATTTTGTAGTAGGCAAAAAAATAACAACTGATCCTATTACAGTTAGCATAAAAGCAGATGGAGCATTATTTGCTTTAAAAGTTAATGTCATTAAAGCACAAGAAAAATATGGTGCTTACTTAACTGAAAAGCTAGGAAAATCTAAAGAGCAAGAACTAGTCAAAGCAAATTCTGGCGAATTAACGGTTAAAACACTTGATAATACAGGTAAAGAAACTCAATCTGATAATTATAAATTTACTTCTTATAATGATGATAGAACTTTGACAACGATTACCAAAACTAGAAATAGTTCATATAGTGGAACGACAACAACGATTGAAAATTATGAAATTGCTAAATTTGATAATAAACAAATTAGAGGTATTTCAAAATATGGCGAACCTGATGTTTTAACTTATAATTCCTTTGAAATTGATGAAAGCGATAGTTCATTGAATTCTTCAACTATAAATGATGCATCTAAAATGGGCTATTTTGGTAATTATACATATTTTGGAATGTCTAATTACATTGCTAAAAGTTTCTTTTCGGCTTCTTCATTAGAAAGTAAAAATGTTAAAGATGGAAGTTATATTTTTAGCGAAGTTGATAATACCGTTAAAGTTGATGCAATAATTGAACAATCATATGGCGACACTTATAAATATAGCTTAACAATGAATTTTGAAGATTCTTTAATTAACTCATTTAATGCAACAGTTAGTAGATATACAAGTGATGATTACGACAACGATAATCCATCAAGTTATGTATTAAAAGATCAAAAAGTTTATGAAGGAACTTTAAATGTTGGTGAAAAGCAAGCACCAACAAGTGAAATGAAAAAGTACGAATCTTTCTACGCAACTTCATTTGATGTAGTTACTAAAGCATATAGAGACAGAAAATATGTTGAAACCAATGAATTTTATGTTGGTGAAAGTGTAAATATTGAACTTACAAATGTTTTACCTGCAACTTTTGAAAAGAATGTTGATAAGATGAGCGTCGAAATTTTAAACAATGAAGATGCAGTAAGAAAAACAACTTATGGTTTTAGTTTTATTAAGCCGGTAGATGAATTAAAAATCTCAGTTAAAACTAAAAATGTATCAAAAGAAGTTACATTAAAAGCAAGTTATCCTAAAGCAACAACACTTTCTTATACTGGTAGTGAATATTTATTAGCAGGCGATGCTTATACAAGCAAAGTAAGTTATTCATCTTCATCAGCAGTAGTTGATTTTGAAGCAACATTAAG
Organism: uncultured Mollicutes bacterium; assembly: GCA_900545015.1. Taxonomy (GTDB): domain Bacteria; phylum Bacillota_I; class Bacilli_A; order RFN20; family CAG-826; genus Onthovivens. The sequence goes on from UQXJ01000003.1 coordinate 29,511, forward strand.
TAACAACACAAGTAACGCCACAATTGATATGAAAGCAGATGGAAACTTCACAATTAATGCAAGTCAAGCTGGTTCTGTAGACGTATTATTTAAAGAAAAGAAGAGTGGACTTACAATATCAAAGAAGTTCTATTCATTTGCTAATACTGATGATGGAATTTTAGATATGATATTTGGCTCGACAATTAGTGTTGAAAAAGGTTACACATCAGCAGTTTCTAACTTAGTATTTATTAAAGATGATGGTGCAAAGAGTGGCAAGATTTCATATTCTTATTGCGATAATGATTACGAAGAAACTTATAACATTAGTGATACGTGGACATTTGAAAATAAGAAATTTGTAATTAAATCTGGCTCAACTGATAATTACACAATGTCTATTGATTTTGCTACAAGTGTTTCAAAGCATTATGATCTTTTAGCGGTAAAGGTTTCTTGCGGATACGATAACGCAACATTTAGACTTAGACTTACTCACAAATAAAAAAATATTAATCGTTAAGGTGGCTTATTAAAAAAAGGTCACCTTTTTTGACACAAAAAATTATCATTTAATGACAAAAACCCTGTAAAAGCTAGATTTTTAGTGGATTATTAGTATAAAAATAGTTGATTTACAGTAGTTATAAAAATTAATTTTTTATTCTTAAAAACAGAACTTTAAAGTGCGTTTTTTTTAAAAAAATATGACCTTGAATTGTAATATGAATCGTAAAGAAAAAAACTTACAATTTTTTCAATCTTTTTTCTTTAGAAAAAGTGAATTTTTTAGTACAATATTAAAATTGTATTAAGAAACTTATTTCTCTTTTGAACAATGCATATAAAGTAAGATAATAAGTCGTCTCAATAAGGAGGTTTATATTATGAATATAAAGAAACACGCTAGATTACTCACTGTACTTACTGTATTCGGCTTAGGATTAGGCTCAATCGCATCATGTGGAACAGGAGCTAGTGCTAGTCCAATTACACTATCATGTGATTCAAAAGAAATTAATTTAAATGAAACGTTCGAAGCTAAACTTGGTAAATACTATACATTCGAAGCAAGTATTGATACTGAAAAAAATCCTGAATTAAAGGATGCTGAAATTGTATTTAGCAATGATGCTGAGTCTGCATTCGAATTTAGTGCTGACGGAAACTACTTAGAATTTGCAGCTATTAAAACTGGCTCATTCACAATTTCTGCTTCAGTTAAAGGTGATGAAACAACAAAGGTAAACGTTAAATTACATGTTTCTGATGTTGCAACAAAAGAATACAAAGCAACCGTTGATACAACTGCTGCAAAGTTAATTTTTAAACAAGGTGATGCTTTTACAAGTGAAGGTATTGTAGTTTATAAAACATTAGTTGTTGATGGTGAACCAAGTGCTGTTAGAAGTGTTTTAGATGCATCTGAATATACAGTATCTATTCCTGAAGGAAAAATATTAGAAAGCAAACAAAGTGCTTTAGAAGTTAAAATTACTCCTAACGATACAAATTTAGAACCAGTAACTTACACAATTAAAGTTACTTCAAATCCTGCTTATAGAATTAATAGCTTCTTTAGTGGCTTAGCAGAAAATAATTATGGAATTTATACTGTTAATCAAAATAGTAGTGGACAACTTTGTGTATACCCAACATTTGGTATTAATGAAAACTACATTGTAAATTATGATGGCTCAATGGCTTATTCAGTTGTTCAAGATAAAGAAGGCGAAGCAGCAACATTACATAGATATGAAATGAACTTCACTGCAAATGACTATTCATTTAATAGAATTAGCGATTATGAAGTTGGCGAAGTTGATGGAAATGCATTAACAATTAGAAAATCAAATAGCTTGTTTGATATTGTTGATAATTTACAATTCTCTTTAGGTGAAATTTGGCAAAATGTTGAAAATAGTTCTGTAACATATTCAACAGCAAATCAAACTTATACATTAAATGATGTTGATGCTATTACAAATCTTATTAAGATTAGTGGCTACGGATTTACATTAAATAACTTTACTGTTAACGCTGGAGCTCAAATTCAATTCTCTGAATCAGATGATGGCGAAGTCGCACTTATCGTTGCAACGTTAACTCAACAAGGTGCTGCTCAACCTGCTAATTTGCCAATCGTTATTGGAGATGTTGGAACATTTAAAGATGCTACATTTGAAAAATATTTAGAAACAGCACATGAAGTCGGTGAATCAAGCGATACATTTTTCAAAACTGCATTAAATACAATTAGAGGAAATAACTTTAAAGGTATTTTTTCAGATATGAGAAACTCTACACATCAATTAGCTGGTACATATGCCACATATAGTGTAGATGGTAATTCTGTTGAATTGTTCCAACATTTTGTAAATAATGGAGTTGCTTCAGATAATGGATTTCTTGGATTAATTAAGATTCCTGAAGGATATGAAGAAACAGGATATAAAGCATATACATTTACTGGAACTGGTGAAAATCTTGATATTAAACAAGATGCTGAAAATTTAGGCGGAACAAACCAAACAACAATCAAAAATTTATATGATTCAGTGCTCGCTAGTAACTGGGCAGGATTTGCTGATGAAACATCAATTCAAAAGGTTGATTTCTCATCGATGTGGGATGTTGTTAGTGTGTATGAAGGTGAAGATCAAAGCTATACACGTTATAGATTAAATAATGGCATAATTGCTAACGAGTGGGGATTATGTGCAATGAATGTGGATGAATACAAAGAATATTCACCTAATTCACTCGGCTTATGGGTTGTTGATACCAATAAAGATGACAAACCTGATGAAATATGGATTGATCTTGAAATTTCAGGTGGAGAAATTCAATATAGTGCTGTCTATGATCGTATGGTAATTGATTTAAGCACTGCTGGAACAACGGTAAACGAAGCCGCTCAAGAAATAATTAAAGGATTTACAAAAGTTGCATAATTTTACAAAGCCACCTCGTGTGGCTTTTGATGGATATAAGGAGAATATATGAGTAAAAAGAAAAAGGTAATTTATAGTTTACTTGGGTCACTTGTTCTTGGCTCATTTGTAGTAAACACACTTACTTCATGTAATGGAGGTGAAGTCTCAACTGAATTAAAAGTAGTTGTCACTGGTGCTAAAAACGGAAAAGTTGGTGAAACAGTACAATTAAGTGCTTTAGTTGTTGGTGACTCTTCAAATAGCGTTACTTGGTCTAGTAATGATGTTTCAATTGCTACAGTTTCTGAAAGTGGACTTGTAACACTTAATGGAGAAGGAACAGTCAGCATTACTGCAACAAGTACAAAAGATACAACTAAAAAATCATCACCTGTTTACATTACTGTTTTTGGTGAAACGGAAGTAAGTAAGAAACTTGAAATTGTTTCTTTACCTGTTATTAAAAAATATAAAAAGGGAAGTAACTTAAATTTAAGTGGATTATTAGTAAATGGCTTTACATATTATGATGGCGTTAAGGATGCTAATTCATGTAAGACATTTGATAACTTAAATGGTTTAAGTTTTTCAACTGCAGATGGTACAAAATTAGACAAAAAAGGTGATTTAACTATTACTATTACAGCAAGTGGTTATGAAGCAACTTCATTTACTGTAAATGTTAATGATAAATTAGTTGAAAATAAATTATTTATTACTAAAAACCCTTCAAAATCTCAATATATTTTAAAAAGTGACGAAAAAACAACATTTGATTCTACTGGATTAAAAGTTGAAAAATATACATATACTGATGGAAAATTCACTTCTAAAAAAGCACTTAAAACTGGTGAATATTCATTAAGTATGGCTAATGGTACAGAACTTATAAGTGAAGGAAGCTATAATGTTGAAGTAACTGCTGATGATTCAGAAAGCGCAACATTTAGCTTTGCTGTATTTACTGAAAATACATCTGTATATGAATTAATTAAGAATTTACAAACAGCAAAGAATTTCCAAGTTGAAATTATGAATAGTGTTGGTACAGTTAACGACTCATATGGTTTCCATTATTTAAGAACATATACTGAAAATTACTATGATGAAATTTCTTATCAAAACATCAATAATACATCAACAAATGAAATTGAATTTGATACAACTCATACAAAATCTCACTTAGGATATACAACTTATAAAGATGGTGATAAATACGGCATCATGCAATATAAAGAAAATGGAATTGGTGAAATTGAAGGTTCAACAATTATCAGTGAAAATAAGAAATCATGGTGGGATAAAGGTTCAACACTTGCTAATATGTTCACTACATTTAAATTAAGCAACTTACCAACTTATACATTAAACGATAAGTTCTTAATTACTAATATTGAACAAGAAGTTGGCGATGATGAAGATGGAACAAAGACAATCGCTAAATATCCTTTAATTAAAGATTTCTTAGGATACTGTGGATGGTCATCAAGCTTAATTACTGTTATGTCAAGATTTACAGTCAGTTTGACTGATGATTATAAACTCTCAATGAAAGCATATTTTGGCCAATATGGTATAACTGAAATGAAAATTAATGCAGTTGGAAATGCTAAAAACAATGATGTTGAAGAGGCAATTAAAAGTGGTTCATTAAAACCAAGCACAAAAATTGATACTCATGTTAATGATTTAAAAGATTTATTAGCAGGAAATAACTACACAAGATATACATATTCATCCACTGATGGAATCACAAGCGATGCTTTATATTATTACACAGATACTTATTACTATAATGTTAGTAAGAAAACTGGGTATTTTGCTAAAAATGGTGCAATCTATAATTTCAAAGGAATTAAAGATAAAGCAACAAAACAATTTAACTTTGAAGCTGGAGAAAAAGTTGAAGGTGCAATAAATCTTGTTGAATATGTAAATTCTGTAAATGCTTCACCAGCTACAGGATACGCTTCACTTGGTATGAAGAATATTCTTGGCGTTGATGGTGGAACAAATAGATTAAACACTTTTGCTAAATTTGATAATTTCTCATATGGAACAACAGTTTGTTATCAATCATTTGATGAAAGTGCATTAGCTGAACTTGAATCATATTACACAGCAAAAGAAGTTAGCCCAGACGCTCTTTCAATTCCTGATGGACGTTTATGGATGCTTGCTCATTATAGCGATTCAACACTTGCTAAAGAAACAGTTCAATCTCTTGAAATTTGGGATATTGCTTTCACAGGCAGTGGTGGAAGCGGATTCGTTCTTGCTCTTGGAAGTTTCGGAACGACATCAGTTGATTGGATTGAAAATGGAATTAATGCTTTTGTAGCAAAATAAAGAAAGGAGAAGTTAATATATGAAGAAAAATAAAATTGGATTATGTGCATTAGCTCTTGGTTCACTCGGATTTATTGCTTGCCTTTCTAATGGCGAAACAGGTGCTAATAATTCTAACTTAATTAAAAAAGATACAACTTTCTTAGTTTCTTTAAAAGGAACTGAAAATAGTTTAGGAAAAGAAAAAGCAAAAGAAGTTAGAGATAATTTTATTAATGAATTAAGAAATGAAATTGGATTTAATTTTAAAGTTACAAATACATTTGAAGCTATTAATGCTTTAGAAATCAAAACAAATAAAGAATTTGAACCAGTATTAAATAGCTTAAGTAATGTTTCAAAAGTCTCAATTAACCAAACATATAGATTTGGTGATACATATAGCGGTGAAAGAAATGCTGATGAAATTGCTGAAGGATTTGTACCTTTAACAAATACATCAACTGGTGGAAAATCTACTAAAGAAGATGATAAACAAGACGCTATTAAGAACAAAGACAACAACCAATCAAAAGAATCAATGTTTGTTCCTGAAACAAACAATAAAGGTGCTGGATCATTTGTTGCTATCTTAGACTCAGGATTCTTTATGGATCACAGTGCCTTCACAAATTTAAGTGGAGAAGGCGCTGCTAAAGCTAAATTTAGATATAGCGATTTAGATAAAGCTAGTGGCGAATTAAAAGCTATTAGAAGCAAAAAACTTGAAAGCGTAACTGATAGTTATGTCGGAAATCTTGCTGATGGTAGTTTATATTATGATTTAAAGATTCCTTTCTATTTTGACTATGGCGGAAGTAGCGAAAATAGTTCAAATGACTTTGATGTTTATTCACCTTGGAGTGAACACGGAACTCACGTTGCTTCAATTGCAGGAGCAAATGGTTTATATAATGGTATTGCTCCAGATGCACAACTTGCATTAATGAAAGTCTTCTATGAATCAATTCCTACAGATGATACAAGTGCTGGTGGAGTTTATGCTAAAGATGCTGATATTCTTGAAGCATTAAATGACTGTGTTGTTTTAGGCGTTGATGCATTAAATATGTCACTTGGTAGTGACCTTGATGACTTCTCAAATAAATCAACATCTATTGATATTATTTCAAAGCTTGAAGATGATGGATGTTCATGTAACATTTCAGCTGGTAATGCTGGTAAAGCATTATTCAAATCAATGGCTACATATAAAGATTGGGCAACTGATCAAGTTGATACAGGTATTTTAGGAAGTTATGCTAACTCAACAAAAGCAAATATTATTGCAAGTAGCACAAACCCAACTCAATATTATGAATCAGCTTTAAAAATTAAAGATAAAGATGGCAAAGAATCAATCATCGGTTATAGCGATCAAGTCGATTATAGTAATGGTAGTGATGGTATCACTGAAGAAAAAGAAAGATTACTTTCAATGATTGGTGATAACGTTGAAATTGTTACAGCTGGTGCTGCTGATAGTAATGGAAATTACTATGGAACTGATGCAGATTATACTAAAGTAACAGCTGCTAACCCTGATTATTACAAAGGCAAAGTTGCTATTTGTGATAGAGGTTCAACATCATTCGTTGATAAAGCAAAAGCTGCTGAAGATGCAGGATGTGCTGGATTAATCGTTGTAAACAACGACCCAACAGCTATTGAATTTACATTCGGTATGAGCTGGTCTAGCGGCAATGGAAACTATGATATTCCAAATATTCCAGTTGTCTTCGTATTATTTAGAGATAGGGATACACTTTTAAATTCATTAACTAAAGGTGTTGATAAAAACGGAAAAGAAATCACAATTGATAGTAATACAGATAAATCATCCTTATTATGTATGAGTGGTCCAACAAGCTTAATTTCTAAAACTGAAGCTGAAAACCCAGATAAAGATCAATTAAGTGACTTCTCAAGTGATGGTGCAACTTCAACATTAGGTCTTGCTCCAACAATTGCTACTCCAGGTAGTTCAATTAGAGGCGCAACACTTGGAAAAGCTAATTCACAAGGTAAAGTTGACGAAAAGAATGAATATTCTTATGAATATTTAAATGGTACATCAATGGCTGCTCCTAACTATACAGGTATTGTTGCTTTATTAGTTGGAGAAAAAGAATTTGCTAATGACACTGAAAGAAAAGAATACTTAAAGAGTATTACAATGAGAACAATGTCAACAGCTACTCAATATGAATATACTTCTACAAGTTATGGAAGAATTAAAACAAGTAAAGCTATGACTACTGGAGAAAATCCAAAAGAAGTTACAATTTATACTCCTGTTGCTGAAGACGTTAAAGATGAATTAAGTGCTTATTCACCACGTAAACAAGGTGCTGGTGTTGTAAATGCATCAAAAGCAATTAATTCAAAAACATATCTTGAAGGATTAACAGTTAATAATGATGGTTCATTTACTAACGTCGGAAATAATTTCGCTAAAGTTGAACTTAAAAATAACGAATTGATTAAAAACGGTAAAATTAGTATCGGATTTAGAGTTCATAATGAAGATACAAGTGCAAAAACTTATAAAGTAAGTATCTCAGTAATGGCTCCACAAATTAGTGGATATCATAATCACGATAACGAATTAGCAAACTATGTCACGAGTGATGCAAAATATGAGGGTGCTAAAGTACAAACTCCTTATGATAAAGCACTTGTAAAAGATGCTGAACTTGGAACAATTACAGTTAATGCTAGTGAAGTAAAAGACTTCACAAACTTAAATACTTATTCAATTAGTGATGAAGTCAAAGCTTACCTTGAAAACTTTGAAAACGGAACATACCTTGAAGGTTATGTAAAACTTACACCAGTTGGTGTTACTCCAACTGATTCAAACCCAGTCTTAACAATGCCATATATGGGATTCTATAAAGACTATGGTGCAGCTGATGCAACAGAACCATTTGCTTTCGAAAAAGAAGAATCTTATTCATTAAATGGTGAAACTGGAGTTGGAACTGGTAAAGTTTACGGAAGTGATCTTGTTGATTATATTGGAAATAGATCTTATGCTCTTGACTTCATTAAACAAGGTTCAAATATTGCATTTGATAGTTTCGATAACTTCCAAAGCAATGATAGAAGAACAAGTGTCTTAAAGAATGTTAATAACTTAGATAACTTCGCAAACAAACCAACAATTAAAAAGGAAAAAGACGGAACAGTCACAATTTATGCTGGTGGTGCTTCAACTGATGTACTTTATGTTCAAGAATTCATCTATAGATCAATTAATAGTGAAAAAGTTGAAATTAAAGATTTAGCAGGAAATGTTATTAGAAGTATTTATGTTACTGATAATATGGGTGGCTCAACAAATCTTTATAAATCACATATCTCAGCTGGATATATTTCAAGCAAAATTCTTAACCACAGAGGTTATGCTGAACTTCCACTTTACACTAATAGTGGATCAAGAATTCCAAATGGAACTTATAAATTAAAATTCACATATAACTTACTTTATGGTTCAACTCAAGTTAAAGAATATAACCTTGTAATTGATAATGTTGGTCCAAATCTAGTTTATAAAGCATTATTTGATAATAATGGTGTAAAAACATTAAGACTCAAATTCAGTGAAATTTATATTCCAGAAACAACAAAAGTTAGTGTTAATAGTGGTCTTGGAAACTTCACATTAACTAAAGTAAGTGATGGATATGTAGTTGATATTCCACTTGATGATAAAGCGTTTGATAATGGTAAATTATTTATCAAAGTTCAAGATGCTTCATACACATATGGTTCATTTATGTTTAATGAAAATGAAATTGAAAAAGGATTAATGATTTCAAGTGATTCATTAACACCTGGTTCAACATATTCTTATACTGTTAATAGCATTAAAACAGCAAACGAAAACATTGCTGATGAATATGAAATTAACGCAACAGACTATACTGGTAAAAAACTTGACTTAAAAGAATACACAACTGTTATTACTTATGATAAGAAAATTAATAATGGTGTTAAGGTATATGGAATTAATGATAAAGGTGCAAGAGTATTAATTAAGGATGTAACTTTATTAGACTCAACAACTATTAAAATCGTTACAACATTTACTAAATTCCAAATTATTGATAACGGAACAGTAAACCAAGGTTTCAATACTGAAGATAACGCAAGTGTTAAACTTCCTACTGAAGTAGCTGGTGGCAAAGTTTATGTCGATAAAGCTAGTGGAAGAAGTGGAGATACTGCAACAATCTATGCTGTTGCTAATGCTGGATATAAAGTTGAAAGCGTTAAAGTAAACGGCGTAGAAATCGTGGCTGATGAAAACGGAAACTATGCATTTATTCTTCAAGCTGGAGAAAATGCTGTTGAAGTAACATTCATCAAAGCTTAAAAATTTATATTAAGAGGGGCTAGCTTTTAACTAGCCCCTAAGTTGCTTAAAAATGAATAAAGAAGACAAGAAAAAGAAGACAAGTAATTTTGATTTTAAAAGTTTTTATGAAATTTATATCACTAGATTCCTTTTAATCTTTGCTATAAGTTCTATATTTTTTATTGTTTATTTTGAAATGAAAGAAGAAACAATAATTGCTGCTCTTGATGGATTATTTTATGCATTTGTAATTTCGTTTGTTACTGGTGCATTTTCTTGGATAACAAACTTAGGATTTTTCGATATTTTTGCTTATAACGCAATAAGATTAAAAGAATATTGGTTCAAAAATATCGAAAAAAGTCATTTTTATGGAACTTATGATTATACAAAAAGCAAGAAGGATAAAAGGGAAGCACAAAAGTTTATTCCTTTATCATATATTGCTTCTAGTTTTATATTTTTAATTGGTACAATTGTTGTGTATATAATTTATAAAAGTTGTATTTGACAAAAATTATTTAGCATTTATTATTTTAAATGGTTTACAAGAAAAGAATATTTAGAATCTAAGAAAGGGAGAATAAATATGAAGAAAAGAAAGTTTATATATGCCGTCAGTGCATTATTATTACTTGGTGCTCCACTCGCTCTAGCTAGCTGTGGTGGAAATACACCAACTCCACAACCTACTCCAAATCCAAATCCAGGACCAAGCGAAGGCAAAGTTAAAGATTTTAGTGTAAGTCTAAGTAGTGAAAAAGCTATTTATACAGGTGAACAAGTCACAATCGTTGCAACATCTTTAACAGAAGGCGTTACTGGTGAATTTATTTTTGATGTAACTAGCGGATCAGAATTTATTTCTGTTAACGATAATGGTGTCGTTACTGGTTTAGCTAAAGGTAAAGGTGTTGTTACAGTAAAATGCAGAAATGGTGCTGATGATTTAAAAGACAAAACAGTTGAAATTGAATGTTTAGGTCAACCTGAAAATGCTGTAGGACCATATAACTATGTTGCTTCATCATATGAAGAAAAACTTCAAATTTTAGGAAAACTTGAAAAATATGCAGTTGATAAACACTTAACTGGTATTACATTATTCCAAAATGGTGGTTATGTTGCTTATAGCAGTAGAGTTAAACTTCCAACAGCAAAATATATTACAGGCTATGGCCTTGGTGTTTTAAGTGAAGGTTCAATCACAACTCCATTAACTGCTGACCAAGAAAGCAATAGCTCATGGCAAATGTATTACCATGGTTATGGCGGAGCTTCAAATAAACAAAAATTCAACTATCTCGATGATACAGGTAGTGAATCAGCAGATCTTTATGGATATGTTTCATCTGGTTATTATTCAACAAAGATGAATTCAACTAAAGATGGCTATGAATGGTATCCTGTTTTAGCAAAAGCTAACCCAGTTACTGGTGATTTTAGACCACAAGCTTTAAATAAAAATGAAGCAACAGGACTTGCAACTAAATATAAAGTTTATTTAAGAACTGGAAAAGATGGTTTAAAATACAACACATTAGGCAAATATAAAGATAAATATGCTGGTAGAGGTGTAGAACTTGAAGACTATGTAACTCCATATAGACTTTTACTTAATCAAAAAGTTGGTTTAGCTAGAAGTGCTGATATGATTAGCGATTCAAGCAATTCAACATTAAAAGGTGCTAAAGCATATTATTCACAAACTAAAGACAACTCAAATATCGAAGAAACAAAAGATGTTTTTGATAAATTAGTTGGTATTAAAACTAACGAAGAAGAAGGAAGCATTACATTTACATTTAATACTCCTGTCAACCAATTCTCAGCGATGAGAAATCTTTCAGGATCACTCTATTCACCAATTCCTGCTGAATTTATTAAAGAAATTGGTAAAGGTTCAAAAGGTTGGACTGAAAAAGATGCTTATTATTATGGTATGAAGAGAACTTATGGTACTGTTAATTCAGACAATGGTTCAAAACCTGTTGATAACTTACTTTCAGTTGCTCCATATGTTCTTGAAACAAGTGATAATACTTATAACGTCTATAAAAGAAACCCATTATGGTATGAATTCTCAAGTAGTGATGAATCAATCAAAAATAGATATTCAATTGAAGGTATTAAATTAGTATATATTCAAGGTGCTGCAAGTGATAAGAATGCTGCTTTTAAAGCTTACCAAAAAGGTGGTATTGATGCTTGTGCGATTCCAAAGGATTATATTGCTGAATATCAAAATAAAGAAGGAACAACAAAAACTGAAGGTGATTCAACTTTCAAACTTAATTTAAATACGTGTACACAAGAAGAATGGGAAGCAATCTTTGGTACTAAAGGAACAAATCCAAATGGTGGACAAACATGGAAGTGCAAACCATTAATGTCAAATGATAACTTCATCAATGCTTTGTCATTCTCAATTGATAGAGAAACATTCGCTTCAACTCGTGGAAATATTGCATCACAATCATATTTTGCTCCTGCTTATTTATGGGACCCAGAAAACGGTAAATCATATGATGAAACTGCAGAACATAAAGCAGCAATTGCTAATTATTCACCAGAAACAACTGGATATAATGAAGAATTAGCTGTTCAATTATTTGATAAAGCAATCACAGAAGAAGTTAATGCTGGTAAATATCAAAAGAATGGTAGTGAAACAATCTATATGAAATGGATGAACACTACAGATAAAGATGATTTCGGTAACGAAATTGTTCAATATTTTAATAAAGCATTCGAAAAAACAAATGCATTTAAGAATGGTTTTAAGTTAACATTCGAACAAGATAAAGGTAACACAGACTATCAACAAGTTTATAACAAGATGAAAGCTGGTACATTCGATATTGGATTTGGTTCTATTAGTGGTATGCAAACTGATCCTCTTGGCTTCTTAGAAGTTATGAAGAGCAATAACTCAACTGGATTCACACTTAACTATGGATGTGATACATCAGTCGTTGATGAAAGTGATAACAATTATATCTTATTTGATGGTAAAAAATGGAGTTTTGACTCACTTTGGACTGCAGCAAATAAAGGTGCTATTGTTGGAGGCGCTTCAACAAAAGGTAAAGTTATTGAAAAGCCAGTCACATTAAAACAAAGTGGTAGCGGAAGTGCCAATGCAGAAGTTGATGGCGTTAAATATAGAAAACTTGCTATTCAATTAGTTAAAGATACTGAAGCTGCAGCTACTGAAACTAAATTTAAAGTCGTTGCTTCTAAAGAAAAAGAAAGCGATGATTATATTACTGTAAATATTAACTATAACGAAGGTACAACACCTAAAGTTGCAGTTTATAACATTGCATATGGTTCAAACTTTATTCTATACGGAAAAGGTGTTGATAAGTCAACTGGTGAAATTACTGGTGACTATGGCACTGTTTATATCTTAATTCCAGAAACTATTAATAGTGCTACAACTGATGGACAAATTAATGAAACAATCTTATATAAGAATATTAAGTCAATGAGCGTTTACGTCAGCTACTATATGGAAATTAATAATGTTCCAACATCTACAACATTAGATTTGACATTAAACGATAATACAATTAAATAGTTTTAAAAAATATACGAATTTACACAAATAAGTGGTGCTTTTGCACCACTTTTCATTTATAATAAATTAGGTTTTTAGCGCAATTTTTTGTTGTCAAAAAGTTGGCTAATGCTAAAATATTCATTACGTTTAAGGAGAAAAGTATGTGGAAATATGTACTTAAAAGAATCGCTTTAGCGTTTGCTACAGCTTTTATCATTCTAAGTTTGACATTCATCTTAATGAAACTTTTACCTTTTTCTGAACCAGCTGGTATGGCGGTAGATAAATTTAGATATTATCAAGACCAAGTTGCTCAAGGATTTGTTATTAGTTTTTCAGAAGAACAATCTAATTTAGGAAAATACTTATGGACAACAAGTGGAACATCATTATTTAATGATGGAACTACATATTATTACTATGTCCGCCCAGTATTTGAACAATATGGAAACTGGCTTAAAAATGTCTTTACAGAATGGGATTGGGGTGTTTCAACATACATTTTACCTAATGCAAGTGCTATGTCTATTATTGGAAATAGACTTCCTACAACAATTGGCGTAAATATTATTTCTGTTATTATTTCAGTTCCTCTTGGAATTTTATTAGGAATTTGGGCTGCTTTAAAGAAAAATAAACCTACAGATCACATTATTTCAACTGTAATTATGATTTTTATTAGCGTTCCATCGTTTATTATCATTTCTTTATTAATGAAATGGCTCGCTTATGATACAGGTTTATTACCATGGCAGTGGCCAGATGCAACAAGTAGTGCTGGAACAAAAGCATTGGGATACATTATTCCTGTTACAGCTCTTTGCTTTGGATCTATTTGTGGATACTGTAGATTTACTCGTGCTGAACTTTGTGAAGTTATGAGCAGCGATTATCTTTTACTTGCTAGAACAAAAGGTTTAACAAAAAGACAATGTATCGTTCGTCATGCTTTAAGAAATGCAATGGTTCCTATTGTTCCATCTATTCTTGCTGAATTTATTGGTATTTTAAGTGGTTCAATGATTCTTGAAAACTTATACAATATTCCAGGAATTGGTAGCTTATTCGTTACTGCACTTAATTCAAAAGATTACAATGTTTTAATGGTTGATATGGCAATCTTTACTCTTGTTAGTTTAGTTGCTGGTGTCATTCTTGATATTTCATACGGCTTTATCGATCCACGTATTAGAATGGGAGCAAAGAACAATGGATAATAAAAAAGAATATGTTTATAGAGATAGTTCCCAAGTAGAACACAGCATTGAGATCTCCTCAAATGATTTTAATTTAGCTCAAAAAAGTGAAGGAATTCACGATCAAAAATTTAAAACAAAGCCTACAACATTCTTAAAGGACGCTTTTAGAAGATTTAGAAAGAATAAAAGTAGTGTTGCTGGAGCAATTATTTTAGGTTCTTTATTACTTTTAAGTATTGTTTTGCCTTTAGCAATTCCTTATAACGTCGACGCTTCTAATCCACATCCTGAAGAAACATTATTAGCACCTAAATTGTTTAATACTGGTACAGGGTTTTGGGATGGAACCGAAAAGAAGACAAATATTCCAGTTGATCCAAGTAGAAAAGTAACATTTGAAGGTGTTGATTATTATTATCCTTTTGAATCATCATACCCAAGTAGAGCAGTTAGTAATTTAACTCCTGCTAGAGGTGGCTATGTAAATATTTTTACTCAAAGTGCTACAGGTGGTTTCTTATCACTTGTTAATGATAAAATAGTTGAATCAAATGAAACTGAAAAGCTTGAAGAAAATGCTGCAATCTTTGGCTCACCATCATTTAATTATGCACTTAGACTAAATACATACGATTTAAGTTTTGCTGTTGCTAATGATGATTTTTCAAATGAATTACAACAAGGAAGTTCTAATGCTGATGGAAAAGGCTACTCAAAAGCTAAATTTAAAGTTTATTTTACATATAGTGTACCTTCAGTTAGCACAACAGAAACATTTGAATATGTTTTAAAAGATTATGAAGATGAAAATTTAACTAACGCTACAACTGCTGAAGTTGAAGACAAATATGGTGAACAAGTTTTAAGCACAAATAGTATTACAACTTATAACTTTGAAAATGTATTTGAAGGTCTTAAAACAAAAGAAATTACTTATAAACACGAAGTAGAAGGTGTTGAAAAAGAGGAAACTTTTAAACCTTTTGAAAAGGGTATAAATGATCTTAATTTAAAAGTTAGTATTCTTCCAAATTCGAATAATTACACTTATTTAATGCTTAAAAATGTAACATTAACTTCTAGTGATAAAACTGAAAATAATAAACTTACTAAAATTAGCTTTGCTGATGGTGTTAGTGATCTTAAAAAAGATTCTAGCCAAAAAGATTATTATTGGACATTTACAGGAAGAAGAGAATTATTCCATGGTATTGGCTTAGTTGCTGATTTTACATTTGATACATATGCAGTTCCTTATGGAATTCAAATTAAAAATGTTGGTTCAACATTAATTGAAACTTACATTAAAAACGGCTGGTTATCATTAACTAATAATCCAGAAATTACATCAGCTTCAACTGATGAAGATATTAAAAATGCAGTCGCAAAGACTTTAGATAAAGGTTATAAATTAACTAGACAAAAAGAAATTAATGCTTTATTTAAAGTTGAAGAAAAATGTCCTATCTATCCTTATGCTGAAGGAAATGAACAAAGTGGTATTACTAAAATTAGTAGAAGTTCACACGATGATATTACAGTTTATAATTTAAGTTGTTATGTCTATGGATATAAATTCTTAGGCTATGATTCAATGCCATCATATTTTGTTGGCACTGATGCTCAAGGATTTGATTTACTTAAATCTACATTCGTTGGTTTAAGAAATTCATTAATGCTTGGTCTTTTAACTTTCGCAATTTGCTTCTCATTCGGTCTTGTTTGGGGTGCTGTTAGTGGATACTTTGGTGGCGCAACAGATATTATCATGCAAAGATTTACTGATATTTTAAGTGGTGTTCCATGGATTGTTATCATGACACTTTGTATTTTAAATATGGGAAGTGGATTTGGAACATTCATTCTTGCTATGTGTTTAACTGGCTGGATTGGTACAGCAAGTTTAACTCGTACACAATTCTATAGATTTAGAGATAGAGAATATACTCTTGCTAGTAGAACACTTGGCGCAAGCGATTTCAGATTAATCTTTAAACATATTTTGCCTAACGCAATGGGTACAATTATTACATCATCAGTTTTAATGATTCCTAGTGTTATTTTCTCAGAAGCAACAATTTCCTATTTAGGTCTTGGCTTCCAAAGTATGAAATCATTAGGTGTTATCCTTTCTAAAAACCAAGGTTTCTTATCAACTTATCCATATTTAATCTTATTCCCTTCGATTATTATGGCTTTAATTATGATTAGTTTTAACTTATTTGGTAACGGATTGAGAGATGCATTCAATCCATCATTAAAGGGGAGTGAATAATATGAAAGAAATGAAAACAAATATCGATTATACAAATACTCCTAAAGTTCTCGAAGTAAATAACTTAAGAGTTAACTTTAAAAGTGATAGTGGATTAGTTTATGCAGTTAGAGGAGTTTCCTTTGATTTATATAAAGGAGAAACTCTTTGTATTGTTGGTGAATCTGGTTCAGGTAAATCCGTTACTAGTAAAACAATTATGGGTATTTTAGCTAATAATGCTATTATCGAAAGTGGACAAATTTTATACGAAGGTGAAGATTTAGTTAGAATCAGTGAAGAAGAATTCCATAGAATTAGAGGAAACAAAATTGGAATGATTTTCCAAGATCCTCTTTCTTCATTAAACCCAATTGTTAAAATTGGTAAACAAATTACCGAAGCTACATTAATCAACAAAAACATTTTGAAGAAACATTATAGTGATTTAATTTCTAAGCAACTTGTTGCTTTAAGAAATAATGATGCTAATAAAATTTACGAATTTAATAAAATTAGTAATGAAATTGAAAAGATTGATTCATACATTAAAGATTTAAATGATAAGAAGAATCCTGTTTCACTTGAAAAAAGAAGTGAAATTGATGAATTCATTCATTTATTTAAGAAAGAAAACGATGATAATCTTTCTAAACTTCATGAAGATGTTAGACTTGCTAATGAAGAAGATACTTTTGAAAACAAATATCAAGAAGTATTAATCAAAGAAAAGAAATTAAATTTATTAGTTCTTAAAGAAGAAATCTTTAATAAATTTAAAGTAGTAGTTGAAAATATTCCAGTTGATCAAGTTGAAGCTTTAAATAAACGTAAAGAATATCTTGCTGAATTTAAAAAATATATAGATAGAGAAAATAAAGAATTAAAACCTCTTTATAAAAAAGCATTAGCTTCTAGAAAGAAAGATGCTGCTGTTGAAAACAAAAAATATGCAGCTGAATTAAAAGAAACTGCTGATAAAAAGTTAAGTGAACTTCAAGTTGAACTTGACAAAGTTAATTCTTTAATTTCAAACGTTTTACCTTCATTAAGTGAAGAAGAGAAGAAAAACTATGATGAAATTTTAGCAAGAATTGAACCTAAAAAAGTTAATCCAATTGTTAAATTCTTTAAAAAGGAAAAACAAGAAGAAATTAATATTTCTAAGATTAGTAAAAAAGATGAAATCGTTACTAAAACTGGAAATGAAAAAATGGATAAACTTCTTTCTAAAAAAGAAGAAATAGAAACTAAGATTGAAGAAGTAAAAGATGAATATATTAATTCAACTAAAGTAACTAAAAAAGAAGCTAGAAAAATGGCTCTTCAAGTTATGAAAGAAGTTGGTATTCCTCTTCCTGAAAAACGTTTTAAACAATATCCATTTGAATTTTCAGGTGGTATGAGACAACGTATCGTCATCGCAATTGCTTTAACTGCAAATCCAGACATTTTAATTTGCGATGAACCTACAACTGCACTTGATGTTACTATTCAAGCTCAAATTCTTGAATTAATTAATAAATTAAAACGTGAAAGAGGACTTTCATGTATCTTTATTACTCACGATTTAGGTGTTGTTGCGAACATGGCTGATAGAGTTGCAGTTATGTATGCTGGTAAAATTGTTGAATATGGTACAAGTTATGAAATTTTCTATAACCCAAA
This sequence comes from uncultured Mollicutes bacterium, assembly GCA_900545015.1. Lineage (GTDB taxonomy): Bacteria > Bacillota_I > Bacilli_A > RFN20 > CAG-826 > Onthovivens. The sequence goes on from UQXJ01000003.1 coordinate 47,806, forward strand.
ACATCCATATACTTGGGCACTTTTATCATCAATTCCTGATTTAGATAGTAAAGAAAAACTTGAAGCAATTCCTGGAACTCCACCAGATATGCGTTTCCCTCCTAAAGGTGATGCATTCGCTTTAAGAAGTAAATATGCTTTAGACATTGATTTTAAATATGAACCACCATACTTTAAAGTTAGTGATACACATTATGCTGCAACTTGGTTACTCCATGAAGATGCACCAAAAGTTGACATGCCAAAAATTGTTAAAACACGTATTGCTAATTCAATTAAAGCATACGAAGATGGAAATCATGATGACAACCAATTAAAATCACTTCCTGAAGAATCATTCAATTTTGTTGAAGAAGTAATGAACGCAAACGCTAAAGAAGCTTTAATGAAAACAAGCATGAAAGCTTATCAAGATTATGAATCTGGAAATATTAGTGTTTCTAAAGATATTTTAAATACTGAAGTTCATAATAGTGATTTTAAAGATGAACTAGAATTTATTGATCAAGATAACGTTGAAGATGAAATTTCAAATATTAAATCAAAATGCAAATTCAAAGAAGAATATGCTGAAGAAAAAACAATTTTAAGTGTTAATCACCTTAAACAATACTTCTTCTTTGGAAAAGGACCAAATAGATATAAATTAAAAGCAGTCCATGATGTATCTTTTAAAGTCAAGGAAGGTGAATGCTTTGGTATCGTTGGTGAATCTGGCTGTGGTAAAACTACAACAGGTCGTTCAATTATTAGACTTTATCACATTACTAGTGGCTCTATTTACTATAAAGGTTATAGAATTGGTGCTGGTAGTAGATGGAATGAAAAAGAAATTAAATATACTAAGATTAGATACAACGCTCTTGAAAAAGAATTAAAAGCAAAGCTTGCTAAAAACGAAATTACAAAAGAAGAATTTGCTACAAAGTTAGAAGAAGCTAGAGAACATAAAAACAATATTGTTAGTGTTCAAAAAGCTAAAATTAATCAAATTAAATATGATGACAAGCATGTTAATAAGAAATTATTAAGTGAAATTCAAATGATCTTCCAAGATCCAATTGATTCACTTGACCCTCGTATGACTGTTGAGGACATTATTCAAGAGGGCTTAATTATTCAAGGCCATAAAAATAGAGCTGAAAACCATAAGAAGGTTGTCCAAGTTCTTGAAAAAGTTGGATTAATTGCAGATTACTGTAACAGATATCCACATGAATTCTCTGGTGGACAAAGACAAAGAATTGGTATTGCTCGTGCTCTTGTCATGAATCCTAAATTATTAATTTGTGATGAACCAATTTCTGCTCTTGATGTTTCTATTCGTGCTCAAATTATTAATTTACTTAATGATTTAAAAGAAGAAATGGGCTTAACAATTATGTTTATCGCTCATGATTTATCAGTAGTTAAATATTTCTGCGATAGAATTGCTGTTATGTATTTTGGTGAAATTGTTGAACTTGCAACTGCTGATGAACTCTTCAGACATCCACTTCACCCTTATACAAAATCACTTTTAAGTGCTATTCCAAAACCAAATCCTTTAACTGAAAAAGATAGAGTTAGAATTCCTTATAATCCACGTGAAGCACATGATTATAGTGTTGATAAACCATCATTTGTTGAGATTGAACCAGGACACTTTGTATTAGCAAATAAAGCTGAAGTTGAGAAATATAAAGCTGAAATGGTTGAACTCGATAAGAAAGCTGAATACGAAAAAGAAGAATTATTCAAAGGCGATGAAACAATTAACGAAGTAACTGAAGAAACTAAAGTTGAAGAAGTTATTAATGAAGAAAAAATTTCTGCAAAAGAAGTTGCTGAAGAAAAAACTTCTGATGAAAAAACAGCCGATGAAAAGACAAGTGAATCAACTGAGGAAAAAACTTCTGAAGAAACTTCAAAAGAAGAACCTAAAAATTCTATTGAAGAAGCTGAAGAAGAAAAAGAAGAAACACAAGATAGATCTTCTAAAAAAGAACCTTCTGAGACTTTATTAAAGCAAAGAAGTGGTGAAATTAAAAAAGTCTACCATCTTAAAAAAGTTGATGGCAGATGGGAATTAATTCTTAAAGAAGGAATGAAAGTTATAAAAACTTTCCCAACTAAACAAGAAGCTTTAGTTTATAGCAAGAAATTAGTTGAGTCTCAAAATGGAACACTTCTAGTTCATGCTTCAAAAGGCAAAAACAAAGGAAAATTCATTAAAGAATAAACAAAATTAAGGTGAGAACGAAAAACTCACCTTTTTTCTTACTTAAAAATAGATTGTTAATGTATTTTTTCTTATTTAATGATAAATTAATACCCATGGAAGAGAAAAAGAAGAAAAAAATAAAGTTAAAAGATATTTTTAATTTGTATTTTTGGATTAAATTTGCTGTTGGTATTGGAAGCAGCGGATTATTATTTATTTTAATTTATGCGATTAATGGATTTACACCTATTTGGCTAATTAACAGTCTTTTTGTAGCGACAATTTTTTCTTTATCATTAGCAGCCCTTTCTTTTGCAACTAATGTAGGAACATTTGATGTTATTTCGCTTGGTTTTAAAAATATGTTCTTAATGGCTAAAAAGGAAGTAGACGAGAAATACGACCTTTTTCAATACAGAGAAATGAAGTCTATGAAAAGAAAAGTGGAAAGATTTTCATTTTTAGGCTACTTATTTTCATTCTTAATTTTTCTAACTATCTATTTATCATTTTATTTTACTATTTATTGATTTTAGTACATTATTTTCATGGCAATATTAAGACAGTATTAAGAAAAGTGCTTTTTTGTTTTTCATAAAATACTTTTATATTTAAATTAAAACCACAAAAGAAAGACCTAAATGTTTTTGCTTTTGGAGGAGGTTAATTTATGAAACTAAACAAAAAGAAATTATTATTAAACGTATTATCTCTTGCTTCATTAATTGCCGTTGTATCATCATGTGGAAATAAGAAACCAGACGGTCCTAGTGACGATAAAGATAACGATGTTGCTTTAGATAAACCAAATCAAACAATTACATTATCAAGTGAATTTACTAAAACAGCTGAAGATAGTACTTATTTCAGTGCACAATTAGTAAGAGATGGTGGAGAAAACCCAACATATGTTACTTCAAAGCAGACTGCTTTATTAAAAGCTGGTGAAAGTGTTCATTTATATGCTTTCGATATTCCTAAAGGCTATACAACAGGTGTTACTGTACTTGATGCAGCAGGAGAACTTTCAAAAGATTTAGTTGTTAGTAGTGATGGAACTGTTACTGCTCCTAGTGTCACACAAAAAACTGAATTTACATTAATTTTGTTTGGCGTCTCTGCTGATGAAAAACAAGTAATTAAACAAGATATCGATGTTACTGTTGTACCTACTGAATCATTTGTTTCAGATGGATATTTAGATCTTACTGGCGTAACAGGCACAGAAAAAACTAAGATGGCAGCATCAGTTGAAAGATACCTTTATAACAAAGGACTTGCTCCAATTACTTATATGAATGATGAATCTTATTCATTATATAACGAAAGATTAAGCACACCATTCTTAGATTCAGGTAATTATGTTGCTGGTTATGGCTATGGATTATTAGATTATGGTTCAGTTACAGCTCCACTTGCTGGTGAAAAAACTGATAAATATAAAAATTATTTGCATGATCAAGTTGACGCAACATATGATGAAGGTAACTTTAACTATTTGAACTCAAATTCAAATTCAGTTTCTACATTCTATAGTTATGTATCTCAATATTATTTCTCAAATCTAGTTAATGAAACAAGTGATGGTTGGGAATATCAAGCACAATTATCAAGAAAGAAAGCTCCAGAAGCTGTAAATCCTGATGAAAATGGTGCTTCAGATACATGGAAAGTTTATTTAAGAGTTGGGGCTGATGTTGACAATGCAGTTGGTGGAACAAAAGGTTTAGCTTATAGAACTGCATCACAAACATTCAAATCTTTTGATAAACGTAATATTAAATTAGAAGATTACCTTACTACATTTAAACTTTTAGCAACTCAATCAGTTGGCTGGTATAGAGGTGCTGAACAAGCAGGCGAAAAAACACAAAATAGACAAGTTAAAGGTTTTGCTGAATTCTATAACGCTTCAAAAGATGCAAAAACATTACCAAGCGATGAAGAATTTATGAAGCAAGTTGGAGTTAAAATTGATCCAAGTGATAACTCAATTTCTATTACATTTAATGGAAAAATCACACCTGATTATGCTGAATATCAACTTAACGGATTATGGTGTAACCCAATGTGCGAAGAATTCGTCAAACAACTTGGCGAAGGCAATGTAATTAAAGGCGCTCAAGCTTATGGAACTAGCGCAACAGTTGCTGGAAAATCATTAACACCATTAGATACATTATTATCTGTTGGACCATACTATACAGCAACATATGAAAGTAAAAAGACTATCGCATTTGCTAAAAACGAAGATTGGCCAATTAGGAAAGATGATTCAGGAAGAGATTTATTTAAACTTGAAGGTATCCACTTAAATGTTAACAGTGCATTAACTACAGATCCTAAAGAATTATTAAATAAATTCACACGTAACGAAACTGATACATCAAATATTCCAGAAACTGAATGGGATAAATATGCTACAGATCCACGTAGAAAGAAAAATGGTGCTGAATCTAATTTCTGTTACTTTGTTAATACATGGGATAAAGCATTCTACGATCAACAATTTGGTGGTGAATGGGAAGTTAAACCAATGTTGTCAAATACAAACTTCTTCAAAGGATTAGAAGTTGGTATCAATAGAAAAGATATTTCTGAAGCTTTCCACAAAGGTCCAGGATTTGAAATTCAAGAACCTGTTAATAAGATTTCTCCAAAATCAGATAAAGCATATAACGATACTGATGAACACAAAGCAGTTATGAAAGAAGTATTCGGAAATGCATTTGATAGCGAACAATTAGCTAACTGGAAAACAAATGCAGCAGAATATTTCCAAGCAGCTATTAAAGAAGAACTTGATGCAGGTCACTATAAATTAGGTAAAAAAGGTGCTGCAACTGTAGTTTCAATGAAACTTGCAAGAATTCAAGGTGCTGAAACAGCTAACAAACGTTTATCAATGGTTGCTGAAAGCTGGGAACAAGCATTTGATCTTGCTGTTAAATCATATGTTGATAAAGATGGCAAAACTCCTTGGGTAGCCGAAGATGGTAGTGCTTTAATTACATTTAAAGTTGAATATGAAGATATTGCTAATTCATCTAACCAACAAATGCAAGCTGACGTCTTATTTAATGGTGTTAAGGCTGGTAGATTTGATGGACAAACAATTTACTTTGTTAGTGGTAATGGACTTGATTCGTTAAATAACTTCGATAAATTTAAATCAAATGACTCAAGCGGATTCACACTTAACTTTGGTGCAGATACTTCAATTCCTTCAGTTGATGTTGAATATGATGGAAAATACTATTCATTTGACTCGTTATGGGGCGCAGCAAATACAACTGCATTCGTTGATAAAAATGGTATTCAAGTTTCAGAATTCAGTGTAAACGATGCTTATGTTGAGCCTACCTATAAAGATGGCAAATACACTGTCGAATTAGAAGTAAGCTACTTAGAAAAATATATTAGTGATATTAAAGTTGCAGTTGATACAATTAATGCGAAAGGTGTTGAAGCTTATAAAGAACTTGATGCTAAAGTTGTTGATGGAAAGATTACTATCGTATTTGAAGGCGATGCTATCATTGACGGTGCGCTACTTGGACCAGATTACGCAAGTGCTAACTACCTTGACTTCCAATTTACATATAAAAAGACTGTAAATGGTGTTGAAAGTGAAGGAACATACGGTGGCTACTGGCTACTCGAGAAACCTAGTGCAAATTAATCATATTTAATTTAAAATTGAAATATACCCTAGAAAATTAAACTTCTAGGGTTTATTTCGCTATATAAAAGGAGGAATTATGACTAAATATGTAATAAAAAGAATATTATTAGTCTTTCTCACAGCATTTATAGTTTTATCATTAACTTATATTCTCTTGTGTTGTTTGAAAGTTGATCTTCCATTTTTTACATCAGAAGGTCAAAAAGTCGCTTATTTGACTAATCAATGGCAAAAAGGATTTTTAGTAAGAGAAACGATGCCAACTGAAAAGTATGGTGAATTATTTGGTTCTTATACTGTTGGAAGTGGCGTTAGCCAAGTAACTTATTACTACTATCAAAGACCTATCATGGATAGATATTTTAGTTTTCTCCAAGGTGTATTCACTCGTTGGGATTGGGGTACATCAATTGGATTTGAAGTTGGGAGACCTACAATAGATATCCTTATGTCTCGTTTACCTACAACAATTTTAATTAATATTATAAGTGTTATATTTTCTGTTCCCTTAGGAATTGGCTTAGGCATATGGTGCGCTCTAAAAAAAGACTCAGTATTTGATAATGTCATGCAAGTCTTAATGATGGTTGTTATTTCAATTCCAAGCTTTGTTTTAATTAGCTATCTCATCATGATGGCAGCAAATATTTCTTGGATACCAACATTCTGGCCACAATCAACTGATCCATTATATTTAAGAGTTGGTGCCTTTGTTGTTCCAGTTTTGGCTTTATCACTTGGCTCAATATTTGGTTATGCTAGATTTGTTAGAGCAGAACTTTGTGAAGTTTTAGAAAGTGATTATTTATTACTTGCAAGAACAAAAGGCTTAACAAGACGTCAATCAATTTTACGTCACGCTTTAAGAAATTCAATGGTGCCTGTTTTGCCAATGGTTGTTAGTGAATTTATTTCAATTCTTGGAGGAAGTATGATTCTTGAGAACTTATACCAAATTCCAGGTGTTGGACAACTTTATATGGCAGCATTTAATGCAAAAGACTATTCATTACTTATGACAGATATGGCTTTTTACACATTAATTGGATTACTTGCTGCAATCGTCGTTGATTTATCATATGGATTTATCGATCCACGTATTAGAATGGGGGCAAAGAAATAGTTATGGAAGAAAAAAATAAAATTAATGAAGTAATTATTGATGGCGAAGGTCATGAAATTACTTATAACGAAAATGACTTTGACTTTGTCCAAAGTGACACATCAATTCACGATTTAAAACTTAAATCAAAACCAACAACTTTCTTAAAAGACGCAATTCGTAGGTTTTTTAAATCAAAATCTGCAATTGTTGGTTTTTCAATTGTTGGCATCTTATTCCTTGGTTCACTTATAATCCCGCTTTGTACTCCAGATCAAGGCGTCTTTAATGTTGATAAAGATGGTGGAGGATCAAGTAGCGAATTTAATCTTGTTCCTAAATTATTCAATGCGGGTTCAGGATTCTGGGATGGTACAGTTAAAAGAACAAAAATTCTTTACGATAAAGAAAATGAAGTACCAGTTGGATATAGAGAAGGAACTTTCTTTAACTTAAAATCATATGAAGAAGAAGCAAGTGGCATTTTCAGTACATATGCTAGTGGTGGTTACTTAAATGTATATCAAACAAATAGCGAAAAAGATGCAAATTATTATTCACCTTTGATCGACTTTGATTTTACAAATAATTATTCATTAAGCTACAACTTACTCGATGAAGCATATGGCAATTATGAATTTACAGGAATTAAAGTTTCATTATTTGATGGAAATAATCATTATTATCTTGTTGGTAAAAACAACTTTTCAAAAGATTTAAATGTAAATATTAACATCAATGAAACTTTAACTAATAATGGTTATGATTTATCTACAATATCAAAAGCAAAAATCTATTTTGATATTCAAAAATCAGATAATACAAAAACAGGGAATGTCTTTATTAAAGATTGCTTAATTTCAAGTAATAATAGTGAAGAAAAAGAAACTTTAGATGCTATCAGCTTTAAAGATGGCAATGAAGTTATGTGTAGAGAAGCTGGAACAAGCAACGCTTGGGCTGGTGATTTTGGTAAAACTACATACAAAATAACTGTTCCATATTGCGATTTTACATTTGATATGTACGAATCAGTTTATGGACTTGTTGACAAAACATATGGTTATCTTGAACTTCAAGTTTTTGCTTCAAAAGGTGGTATGAAAATTAATTTTTCTTCTACGGATTATAAGGCAACAGCAGATAAAGAAGTTTTAAAGAATAGATTCCAAATTTTAGATGAAAATGAATGTCCAATCGCTGAAGTTGTAGAACAAGTTGGCGATGCAACATATAATTCATCAACAAAAAGATGGACTGGATATTCATTAAAAGTAAAAATCGAAAATTATAAAGTTCTTGGATATTCATCAATGCCAAGATATATCTTTGGAACAAACGGCTCTGGTAAAGATTATCTTAAATTAATGTTTAAAGGATTAAGATTCTCATTACTTTTAGCAATTGGTGTTAGCTTTGTTAATATTGTAATTGGTCTTATCTGGGGTTCAATTTCTGGATATTTTGGTGGATGGACAGATATTATTATGGAAAGAATCTGTGATATTATCAGTGGCCTTCCAACAATGGTTATTATTACTTTATGTATTCTTTATGGTAGAGAATTAAACTGGGGTAGCTTAAGCGATGTCTTAGCTTTAATGATTTCATTATTTATGACAGGATGGATGGGAGTTAGTGCTAGAACTAGAACTCAATTCTATCGTTATAAAGGAAGAGAATATATTTTAGCTAGTAGAACTTTAGGCGCAAAAGATGGTCGATTAATCTTCAAACATATTTTACCTAACTCAGCAGGAACAATTATTACTTCATCAGTCTTAATGATTCCTAGCGTAATTTATACTGAAGCTAGTATTGCATATCTTGGATTAGGTTTACAAAATCAAGTATTATTTGGTGTCGTTTTAAGTGAAGCGAGCACATATTATAGTGGTGAAAAGAGCTATTTATTACTTATTCCTACCGTTGTTATGATGTTCTTACTTGTTTCATTTAACTTATTCGGAAACGGATTAAGAGATGCATTTAACCCACAACTTAAAGGAGGAGAATAAAAATGGAAGAAAAAGTATTATCAGTAAATGATTTACATGTCTCCTTTAAGACAGATAGAGGAATTGTAAAAGCTGTTAGAGGAGTTTCATTTGATCTTTATAAAGGTGAAACTCTTTGTATTGTTGGCGAATCTGGTTCAGGAAAATCAGTTACTAACAAAGCAATCATGGGAATAAGTGCAAAAAATGCAATTATTGAAAGCGGCTCAATTCTTTATGAAGGTGAAGATTTAACTAAAGTTAGTGAAGAAGAATTCCATCGTATTAGAGGACATAAAATTGGAATGATTTTCCAAGACCCTTTAAGTGCTTTAAATCCTGTTATGAAAATAGGGAAGCAAATCACTGAAGCAACTCTTGTTAATAGAAATATTTTAAAGAGAAGATATGAAGAATTAATCGCTAACGATTTAATTCGCTATAGAAATAATTTTTCAAACACTGAATTCAATATAAATAAGCTCGAATCCTATATTGAGCAAAACGAAAAAACTATTAAGAAATTTGGCGAATTAAGTAAAAAAGTTTCAAAAATTGATAAGAAATTAGCTAATCCTGATTTACAAGGTGAAAAATCAATTGAACTTAATGACTTAAAGGCTAATTTAGAAAATGAAATTGCTGACTTAGTTTCATCGAATGTTGATTTCTATGATTTCTTAATGAAAGACAAAACAAATGAAATCGATTCTTTAAAAGACAAGTTAGAAAAATTATCTAAGAAAACTTTTGACAACGAAGTTTATAAAAACATTAATGACGATGAAATTAAATTTATCAATGATCTTCTTGAATTCTATAAAAAAGATTTCGTTGTCTTTAAAAAAGATAATGTTTCTGACTCTTTAAAAGTTCAAAATGAAATTTTTAAAGAATTAATTAAGGTTTATAAACTTAGTTGTAAAGCTAAAAAACAAAATTTAAAGGTAGCTTTAAATAATAAGAAAAAAGAAGCAAAAGCTGAAGTTGATAAATATTATTTAGAAATTAAAAAAGTTCATGATGACAAAATGACCGAATTAAATACTGAACTTTTAAAAATTGAAGAAAAAATGAAAAGCGTTTTATCTTCATTATCAGAAGATGAACGCAACGAACTTTTAAGTGATATCAAATTCAATAAAGTTTTAAAAGAAAAAGAGAAAAAGTTCAATAAAAAAACTAAAGAAATGAATCTTTCTAAAGTTACAAAAAGGGAAGTAAATTATAAAGAATTAAAAAATCATGAATATGCTGAACTTTTAAAAGAAAAAGAAGCACTTGAAATAAAAATAGAAGAAGAAAAAGCTGATTTTGTTAATAAAACTAAAGTAACAAAAGCAGAAGCTAAAAAGATGGCTTTAGAAGTTATGAAAGAAGTCGGCATTCCTCTTCCTGAAAAACGTTTTAAGCAATATCCATTTGAATTTTCAGGTGGTATGAGACAACGTATCGTCATTGCAATTGCTTTAACCGCAAATCCAGATATTTTAATTTGTGATGAACCTACAACTGCACTTGATGTTACAATTCAAGCTCAAATTCTTGATTTAATTAATAAATTAAAAGAAGAACGTCACTTAAGCTGTATCTTTATTACTCACGATTTGGGCGTTGTTGCTCATATGGCTGATAGAGTTGCTGTAATGTATGCTGGAAGAATTGTAGAATATGGAAAAGTTGATGAAATATTCTATGAACCTAAACATCCATATACTTGGGCACTTTTATCATCAATTCCTGATATTAATAGTAAAGAAAAACTTGAAGCAATCCCTGGAACACCTCCAGATATGTTATTCCCTCCAAAAGGCGATGCGTTTGCTTTAAGAAGTAAATATGCAATGGCTATTGATTTTAAATATCAACCACCATTCTTTAATGTTAGCGATACTCACTATGCTGCAACTTGGCTGTTAGCTAAAGGCGCACCAAGTGTAAAAATGCCAGCGATTGTTGAAAAGAGAATTGAAGAAGCTAAAAAGCGTATGAAGGAGGAAAAATAGTATGAAAGAAAACAATAAAAAAGATGAAAAAATATTTTTCCAAGATGATAAGACTTATGTAGCTCAAGATGCAAATCTCTTTAAAGGTGATGAAAACGATTCTGTTGAACATCCTGTAACAAGCGCTGATGAAATCGCAAAAGAAGAAAAAGCCACTGAAGAGGAAGCTTTAGAATCTATTCGTCATAAATGCAAATTTAAAGAAGAATATGTTCAAGAAAAAGCAATTTTAAGTGTCAATCACTTAAAACAATATTTCTTCTTTGGAAAAGGACCAACAAAATATAAATTAAAAGCTGTTCATGATGTTTCATTTAAAGTTTATGAAGGTGAAACATTTGGTATTGTTGGAGAATCTGGTTGTGGTAAAACAACAACTGGACGTTCAATTATTAGATTATATGACATCACAAGTGGTTCAATTTATTATAAAGGCCAAAGAATTGCTGCTGGTAGTAGATGGAATGAAAAAGAAATTAAATACACTTTAATTCGTAAGAATAAAATTTTAAAAGAATTAAAAGAATCTTTTAAAAAAGGTGAAATTGATGAAGCAACATATAATGCTAAAAAAGAAGAAGCAATTAAACATGCTAATGAAATTGTTAAAGTTCAAAAAGAAAAAATTAAGCAAATTAAGCATGATGATAAACATGTCGATCCTAAATTATTAAGAGAAATTCAAATGATCTTCCAAGATCCAATTGATTCTCTTGATCCTAGAATGACTGTTGAAAGTATTATTAGTGAAGGATTGCAAATTCAAGGCTTTAAAAATAAAAAAGAAAATCATAAGAAAGTAGTTGAAGCTTTAGAAAGAGTTGGCTTAATTGAAGATTATGCTAATCGTTATCCACATGAATTCTCTGGTGGACAAAGACAAAGAATTGGCATTGCTCGTGCACTAATTATGAATCCTAAATTATTGATTTGTGATGAACCAATTTCTGCACTTGATGTCTCGATTCGTGCTCAAATTATTAATTTACTTGATGATTTAAAGAAAGAAATTGGCCTTTCAATTATATTTATTGCTCATGACCTTTCTGTTGTTAAATATTTCTGCGATAGAATTGCTGTTATGTATTTTGGTGAAATTGTTGAGCTTGCAACAAGTGATGAATTATTTAAGCATCCACTTCACCCTTATACAAAATCACTTCTGAGTGCAATTCCTCTTCCAAATCCAGAACTTGAAAAGAAGAGAAAGAGAATTATTTATAATCCAGAAGAAGCACATGACTATAGTAAAGAAAAACCAAGAATGGTTGAAATCTTGCCTGGCCATTTCATCTTAGCAAATACTGAAGAAATTGCTAAATATAAGGAAGAAATTAAAGAATTAGACCTTACTAATGTAAAATAGTGAAAATTTTTCAATAAAAAGTATAAAATTTTCAAAAAGTTAAGAAATTGTTAAAAAAATAACAATTATTAATTGACATAATATTTATTAGGTATAGACTTTACACGTAAAGATTGATAGAGGCGCGATTTAAAAGAGTAGTTAGCGGAGGAGACATCCTATGAAACTAATGAAAGGTATGATCGCCGAAACAAATTTAAGGTATTAAATTTGATTGGTTTATGGGAGAACATCCCTATAAACTCCTAGAATTTCTAGAGGCGCTATCGGTGTAAATCCTTGTTTAATTTGAGATTGCATCGAGCGATGCAATCTTTTTGTTAAAAAGGAGATTTATATGAAAAAGAGTATTTTAAAAGGTGCGTTACTTTCTTTAGCATTATGTTCATTAGGAACTGTTGTTTCATGTGGCGCAACAAGTGTTGATAATTCTAGATTAGTTATTGGAATGGAATGCAATTATCAACCATTCAATTGGACAGAACAAAAATCAAATGAATTTACATTAAAAATTGATGGAACAAATGATTTTGCTGATGGTTATGATATCGCAGTTGCTAAATATTTAAGTGAAGACTTAAATAAAGAAGTAGTTATTAAAAGACTTGAATGGGGTTCACTTATTCCTAGTTTAAATAGTGGTGAAATCAATATGGTTTTAGCTGGTATGACAAACACTGAAGAAAGAAGACAAGCAATCGACTTCACAAATCCATATTTATCAAGTGAATTAGCATTTTTAGTAAGAACATCTGATGTTGATTCTTCTATTGGCACAAAGGAAAATCCAGCTAGTTATAGTGAATTATTAAATATTTTTAATGGTAAAAGTCTTGTTTGCCAAGCAAATGTTGTTGGCGATGATTTTATTGAAACTTATTTTGTAAATAATAACGAAGGAAAAACAATTAGACATTCAGCTGCTCAAAATTCTTATCCTCTTGCAGCAAATGATGTTTTAGGTGGAATTAGTTTTGCAATGCCAGCAGAACTTCCTGTTATTGAAGCAATGACAAATTTAAATAAAGATAAATTAAGAGTTTTATATTGTGTTTATACAAAATTCTTAAGCGCCGATGATATAAACGGATTAAGTGTTTCTATTGGAATTAAAAAAGGAAATGAAGAATTAAAAGAAGAACTTAATACTTCGTTAAGTAAACTCTCTAATGAAAAAAGAGGTGTAATGATGGGGGCAGCAGCTAAAAGATCTGCTAATAACGCTTAATGATAGACTTTGGTAAATTATTTAATCTTTGGGGCGAGAATGCTGCAGTTATTGGTTATGGTGTTTTAAGTACCATAATCTTATCTGTAGTTGGTACTTTAGTTGGCTTAGTTTTAGGTATTTTTCTTGCTTATGGAAAAAATATAAAAATTAAAGGAACGGATAACTGGGCAATTAAAGGACTTAAAGGACTTTGCTTAGGAGTATGTAATATTTATTCAACAGTTTTAAGAGGAACTCCAATGATGGTCCAAGCTCTTATATTTAAGTTTGGATGCTCAGCGATTGGATTAAATTGGTCAAATATCTATTTCCAAGGTGAAATCAATAACGTAATTAATGGTTGGCTCTTTGCTGGCTTGATTGTAATTACATTCAATACAGCAGCTTATATGGGTGAAATTGTTAAGAGTGGATTAAATGGCGTTGATAAAGGGCAAATTGAAGGTGCTAGAAGTTTAGGAATGTCTAGTGCAAGAACTAGTATTTCAATTATCCTTCCTCAAGCATTAAGAAATGCTCTTCCAACAATTGGAAATGAATTAATTGTAAATATTAAGGATTCAAGCGTTTTAAACGTAATATCTGTTACAGAATTATTCTATCGTTTGAATTTAGTTGCTGGTAAATCATATGCTTATATGGAATCTTATATCATTCTTGCTGTAATTTATTTAGCATTAACACTCGTTGCTTCATTAATTTTAAAATTAATTGAAAAGAAAATGGATGGAGTTAAATTCTCGTTGAATCCATTTAGATTTAATAGGAACAAATTATAATGGAAAATTCAAATAAAGAAGTAATATTAAGTATTAAAAATATAGCTAAATTCTTTGATACAACTAAAGTATTAAAAGATATCTCTCTTGATGTTTATAGAGGAGATGTTATTGCTATTATTGGTCCAAGTGGAAGTGGAAAATCAACATTCTTAAGATGCTTAAATTTACTTGAAGAACCTACTAGAGGTACTTTAAGTTATAAAGATAATACTTATTTTAATATTACGAAATGTAAAGATGATTTTGTTGATTACCCTTCATATAGAGCAGCTAAAGCAGCCTATAAAGAGAAATTAATTGAAACAGAAGATAACTTAGCTATCTATCAAAACAAATATATTGAAGATAAAAGCAATAAAGAATTATTAAAAAAGATTAAAGAAGCTAAAAAAGAATTTAAAGAAGTTAGAAAACATCCAATTTTAAAAAGAGATTATTTTGATAGCGAAGCTTATAAAGAAGCAATAAAAGAATCTCCTAGTTTCTCTATTTCAAACAAAGAAATAAATGAAATGAGAACAAAGGTTACAATGGTTTTCCAATCATTTAATTTATTCAATAATATGAATGTATTAGAAAATTGTATTTTAGCACAAACTGTTGTGTTGAAAAGAAGTAGAGAAGAAGCTAAAGAAAAGGCTATTAAACATTTAACTAGCGTTAATATGCAAGATAGAATGAATTATCGCATTAGTGAACTTAGCGGTGGCCAAAAACAACGTGTAGCTATTGCTAGAGCTCTTTGTATGGATCCAGATATTATTTTATTTGATGAACCAACAAGTGCTCTTGATCCTGAAATGGTTGATGAAGTTCTTAACGTTATGAAAAAACTTGCTAGTGAAGGCATGACAATGCTAGTTGTAACTCATGAAATGAACTTTGCTATGAATGTTGCAAATAAAGTAGTATTTATGGATAAAGGATTAGTAGTAGAAAGTGGAGATCCTAAAGAAGTATTAACAAATCCACAAACTGATAGATTAAAAGAGTTCTTAAATAAGTAATTTCTTTATATGAATGTACTAAAAAAGTACTAATAATCTACTAATAAACTACTAGATATGTACTAAAATTATTTCAATTGGCGAAAAACTTCGCCAATTTTTTCATTTATTTCTAATTTAATTTCTCTTGAAATTGGAAGGTGGTCTTTATTTATTACTACTATATTTCCACCATAGAAATAGTCAATTAATCCTGCTGCAGGATAAACATTTAATGAAGTCCCTGCAACTATTAAAAGGTCTGCTTCTTGAAGAGCAATAACGGATCTAGCAATTATGTATTCGTTTAAAGGCTCTTCATATAAAACTACATTAGGCTTTATGACTCCACCGCATTTTGGGCAAATAGGAATGAAATCCTTTGAATTTTCTATAAAATCAAGTGGATAAGATCGACCACATTTTTCACAAAAATTTCTATGAATAGAACCATGAAGTTCGATAACATTTTTACTTCCGGCCATTTGATGTAAGCCATCAATGTTTTGTGTAATGATAGTAATCTTTTTTCCTTCTTTTTCCTTCTTACTTAAATAGTTATGACAATCATTAGGCTTAGCATCTTTATTTATCATAAATTCTTTATAAAATTTAAAGAAATTTTCTGTATTATTTTCAAAATATGAGTGTGAAAGCATGACTTCATAAGGCACATCAAACTTTGATTTTAAAGAATATAATCCATCTTTGCTTCTAAAATCTTTTATGCCACTTTCGGTTGATACACCAGCTCCACCAAAGAAAACTATCTTCTTTGCATTGTCTATGAGCTCTTGGAGTTTTTCAATTTTATTTTCCATGGCAAATATTATAAAACTTCAAAAATAAAATAAGCATATTTCTTTGTTTATAGATTAAAAAAATAATGCCATAATAATACGGATGAATCAGTGGCGGAATGGTAGACGCGTTAGTTTCAGAAGCTAATGAAGAAATTCATGCAAGTTCAAGTCTTGTCTGGTTCACCAACCTTATTAGAATCAATCCTGCGATAAAATGTAGGATTTTTTATTTTTTACAAGAATTTAACATTACAAGTAGATTAAATATAGAATTTTCTATTATAAAAATAAAACTATTATAAAAACTATCTTTATAATTTAAGAAGTTAAGGGGGTATTTTTTGAAAAAATGAAAAATATACCCCCTTAACTTGATAAATACCCATTTAAAATGATGGTCAATTCCAATCCAGCAGAAATTACAAAAAATAAATTATTAAAATCTCTTTTTGCAGTTACGTGGCGAAATTATTTAATTAAGCCCTATTTTTTACCATAAAATCCCTATATTGTAGCTTTTTATGTGTAGATAATGCTCTTTCGATAAAAAGTGGGCTTTTTATTGATCTTCATCGAAGGTTGAAGAATAAACCAAGTAAGATTTAACTGATCTTGCAATTTCCCTACGTTGAAGTTCTTATGCCTTTTTAAAAACTCTCTAATTAAGCTGTGCATTTTATTAGTGATTCTTCACAATCGTAAAAATTATGATATTTTCTATCATTGTTGTCTTTCTTTTTCATAGCGGTTGGGTATTCTGTTGAAGCCTACCACCCAACCGCTAAGAAAGATTAGTAGGCTTCAACAAAAATCTCACACTAATTATATCAGCAAGTTACTCAACTGCAATCACCACGTAACTGCAAAAAAGGATATTAAAAATAAAACTATTATAAAAAACTATCTTTATAATTTATGATTTGAAAAAATAAGTGAAACCATGGATATTTTAAATTTACAAGATCGCATTAATCTAAAAAATGACAAAGATATTATCATTAGTAAACTTTGGGATACTTTTTAATTTTTCCTTTACTTAAAAATATAAATAAAACCTCTAAGTAAAATTTTTAATTACAAATTTAACTTAAAGCAATTTATAATATGTTTAAGTAAAGGAGAAATACATATTATGATGAGATTATATTCCGATAGAGCTGGCTTTATCTATCATGTTCAATCAGATTATGATTGCTTTGTTCCAAAACCATTAGATGAAATTACTCTGAATTACGATAAGGAGTTAATAAATTTATTAAGTGAAGCAAATAATCTAATTGGAAAATTAGATGGAATTGCTATTAATTTACCAGACAGGGATATTTTTATCTCTAAATATGTTGAGAAAGAAGCTGTTTTGTCTTCACAAATCGAAGGAACGCAAGCTTCATTATCTGATGTATTTCAATTCAATAAAATTAATGGAGAAAAAAGAAAAGAGACAGAAGAAATAGTAAATTATACGCGCGCATTAAATTACGGAATAAAACTTTTAGGAAAATTACCTATTTCAATAAGATATTTTAAGGAACTTCATAATATATTATTAGAAGGAGTTAGGGGTGAAAATAAAAATTCAGGTGAAATAAGACATTCACAAAATTGGATTGGACCGAAAGGGTGCACATTAGCTAATGCTTCGTTTGTACCACCGTCAGTTGATCTAATGAACCAAGCTTTGTATAAACTCGAAAAATATATGAATGAAGATTGTAATGTTGATGCATTACTACGAATTGGCTTGATACATTATCAATTTGAAACTATTCATCCTTTTTTAGATGGGAATGGTAGACTTGGTAGATTATTAATTTCACTTTGGTTATACAATTTTAATTATTTAAAATACCCTTTACTCTATTTAAGCTTATATTTTAAGCAAAATAGAACCGAATATTATGGATTACTGATGGACGTTCGATTTAAAGGAAAATATGAAGAATGGCTTAAATTTTTCTTAAGAGGCATTATTGAAATGGCTAATAACTCTATTCTTACAATAAAAAGAATTACTTCACTTAAAAAGAAAATCGAATATAGCATTTATGAATTAAAAGCAAAAAATAAAGACAATTTAATTTCTTCAATTAATTTTATTTTTAAACATCCATATTTTGATTCAAATGATTTAAGAGAATATTTAAATATTTCTAAACCTACAGTTTCTAATATTATTGGAACTCTATGTAAATTAAACGTTGTTTCTCCGACATCAAATAAGCAAAGATACATTACATATAAATTTGATGAGTATATTACAATTTTAGAAGAAGGAACTGAAATTTAATAAGAGCGAAAATTAGCTTTAGGTTGTTTTATTTTGAGATTTTGATAAAAACAATAATTTGGTTTCAATTAGAATTTTATTTTTATGTTAAAGAGGGATTTAAATTAAAGTAAGTCTTTAATTTTTCGTTTCAATTACGTATGAATTTTTTAAAATCTCACTGAATGAAAATACAAAATCTCACTGAATAAAAATACAAAATCTCACTGAATAAAAATACAAAATCTCACTGAATGTAATTGAAGTTGTTATATCTTTTCTTTATAATAAATACGAGGGAAAAGCATGAATAATAAAGACTATAAAAAAAGAATAATCGACGAGACTTTAAAAAAGTATTTAGAAACCTTTGGTGCATTATTGATTGAAGGACCAAAATGGTGTGGTAAAACCTGGACAGGCAGCAATGCATCTAACAGTGTATTTCTGTTGGCTGACCCTAAAAATAATTTCAACAATAAGCAAATTGCTCTTCTTAATCCTGATATAGTTTTAAATGGTGACAACCCTAGATTAATTGATGAATGGCAAGAAGTGCCATCTTTATGGGATGCTGTTAGAGGAAGAGTAGACGAAAGCGCAAAAAAAGGCCAATTTATTCTTACTGGTTCATCAGCTGTTGATAAAAGCAAATATATCCATTCAGGAACTGGAAGAATAGCTCATTTAAAGATGAGGACAATGTCTTTATATGAAAGTGGCTTTTCTGATGGTGTTATTTCTTTAAAAGATATCTGCTATGGAACAGCAATTGATTGCTTAACACAAAATGCTTCATTAGATAAACTTATCGACTGTGTCTTGATTGGAGGCTGGCCATCTACTATTGGGATGAGCGTTGATCAATCAATTATAGTAGCAAAAGAATACATTAAATCTGTTTTAAATGAAGATATCTATAAGGTTGACAATATTAAGAGAGATAAACACAAGGTTGAATTATTATTAAAATCATTAGCGAGAAATGAAGCAACAACTGTAACAAATAAAACCTTAAAAAATGATATTAAAGAAAAAGATTATGACGATGTAGACGCTAATACTATTACGAATTATTTAAATTTATTAAACGATTTATATTTAGTTGAAAATATACCTCCATATTCTTCAAGAATTCGTTCATCTTTAAGAGTTAAACAAAGTGAAAAAAGACATTTTGTGGATCCTTCTTTACCTTGTGCAATTTTGCATTTAACAAAAGATAAATTATTAAATGACTTAAATTATTTTGGTTTTCTTTTTGAATCTATGGTTGAAAGAGACTTATTGACTTATGTCGATTCTTTTAATGCAAAGTTATATCACTATCAAGACTATGCAAATAACGAAATTGACGCTGTTATTGAATTAGAAGATTCTTCATGGTGTGGATTTGAAATAAAATTAGGTGCCAATCAAATTGATGAAGCAGCTAAAAATCTTGTTAGAATCAACAATAAGATAATTGAAGATGGTGGGAAACCAGCAAAATCACTATGTGTTATTTGTGGTTTAGTTAATGCTGCCTATAGGCGTCCAGATGGAGTTTACGTTGTTCCTTTCATGTCTTTAAAAAACTAATATTTCGAAATGACGAAACTTATTTTTTAGGTAAAAATTGTCAACAATTAAAAGAAACTAGGAAATTATTTTGCAATTTTAGACTAAAATCAGTATTTCGACTTACAAATTGAAAAATAAAAAAATATATTAAGAGGCATTAATTAATAATTGTCTGATTTTTTAGTTTTTAATAAAATATATTCAAGATGAGGGGTGAGAGAGAAAACGAAATTTATTCATCTAATGAAGACAATAAGTACGAAGAGTATTCTCTTTTTCCTGCGGAAGATTATAAAGTAAAAGAAATATTAAAAGAAGATAAAGAAAATTTTAAAGTTGATGAATTTTCTTTAGGAGAAGCACCTAAAAAAGAAGAAAAAGAGAGAATTAGTAATTTTGATAAATTAAAAGATAATATTATTTCTCACACACCTGTAGTCGCAACAACTACATTAATTGGCGTTGTTGGAGCTTCAGTTCTTGGGTTTGTGCCTGGTGTAAGTGAAGAAATTAATTCAAAAAATCCATTTGGTACTGTAATTACTGATTCACTTGTTGATAATTCTTCATTTCACGAAATCTCCATTGAAGGAGATATGGAAGTTAGTAAAGATGTTTTACGTTATTATGCTTTAATAGAAGAATACGATGAAGAAGATAAAAAAGAAGAGTATTATGCTGAATTAAATTTTGAGAATAATCATTTTTCATTTAGCACTGGAGCATTTTATGGCATTAAATCATATAGCTATAAAATCCTTGCTTTTAATGGAAGTGAAGCAGAAAATGCTATTTATTTTTCTTCAATAATTCCTTTTTCTTTCGACCAAAGCTATCGAGGAGATTATAAAAAATTAAAACCAACTGAAGCAAAAATCACATTTAGTGATAGTGATTCTTATAAAGTTGAAATTGATACTGAATTTCAAAGTCCTTACCCTGATATTTTTCAATATGAAGTTTCTGCTGTAACTAGAAATGGAGAAATTCTTGATAAATATGTTGGAGCTGATTCTTTAGTAACACTTAATGTTCCTTATGGAGAAGATCTTTATTTTTTATATAAAGATGTTTCTTATTTTGCTAATGATGAAATTATAAGCGATCAATATATGACTTCTGATTATAGTGTCGTTTCTCTTCCTAATTTTTATTTTGATAATGAATTTGGATTTGATGGAACAAATTTCACGTTGTCATATCATTTTGATACGGTTTATGAAAAAAATAACTTTAAATTAAATCTTCATTTAGATAATGAAAACGTAATTAAAGAGAAGACACTTGAAAAAATAAATAACGAAGGAACGATTGTTCTTAATGATTATAATGAGGAAATAGGAGATTTATCCGTATCAGGTGAACTTGAATTTAAAGACGATAAATTAGATAACTATGTTCACAAAGTTCCAATTATTAATAATAATTACGATATGAGATATCGACTTGAAGTGACATCATTAAGAGCAAATCTTATTGATGTAACAGATTACATTCCTTTAAATTTTGAATTTAATTATCTTCTTCCTAATGATTATTCAATTGCTATTTATAATGAAGATAGGTCTATTGATGAAAAAATAGCATTAAAAGATTCATATTCTTTAAAAAAGATTACTTCTTTAGACGGGGGAACTATAAGTGTTTCTATTCTTAAGCCTGATGGCACAGAATTAAGAAAAGTAGGAGATTACATAATTCATAGTTTAGCTGAAGTAAAAAGTACATTTGTAGAACCAACAATTACTAATTATGTTAATCCAGGCGATTCAGTTGTAACTTATAATGAAGATAATACAGTTAATATTTATCGAAAAGTAGGATTTTCTTCAGGTGATTCTAATATTTATTTAGATACAATGATTTATGAAACTATGTATGAAAACCCTTCAACTGGTGAAATTCGATATTTAAATGCAAAGCATAGCAAAACAACTGGCACATATTCAATTATGGAAAATCTAACTGCATTTGATTATCGCTTTATCTATTTTATTGATTATGAAAAGGACGGCGTAATTTATGAAATGAATAAAGAAGAGCCTTCTGGAACTTTAAATTTGAGTAATAGAGCGCCTGTTAGACTTGAAGTAGGGTATGATGAAACAAGCGATTCAACAAAAATTATTGTCTATAATGATTCGTATTTTAATATTATAAATTCAATTATAATTGACAGAAATTATTATTATTTTACTGATTATACAAAAAAAGCTAATTCTTATATTGCTTTAATTCCAGGTAATGTCAAAAATAAAATTATTGAATTAAGCATGACATTGTACGATGACAACTATGATTCTTATTCTATCGACTGCAACCTAAAAGGTGATCGATATAAAACATATTCTTTTAATATTTAAATTAAGGAGGAAAAGAATTATGGAAAAGAAAAAAATGAAAGTGAGCACGTTAATTTCAACAATTTTGCTTAGCTTAGTTTTCTTTATGTTTCTTTTGACCTGCATTTTACAATTAGCTCTTCCAGAAACGAATGCTTTTGTAATTTGGTCAAAAGAAAATGTCGTTGATTTAAGTTTGATTCCAGGTATGCTTCAAGAAAACTACAAAGTTTTTATTCATTGCTTAATCTTGATTGCGTTAGTCCTTGCTTTATCAAAATTAGCAAGATTAATCTTTAAAAACATCATGCAACGTTCAAATCGAGCAAAAACAGTTATTACATTACTTGATGGACTTGTAAAATACGGAAGTGCAATTGCTTTATTTTTCCTTGTTTTAAATGCGTTTGGTGTGAACACAAAAGCTATTTGGGAATCAGTTGGAGTTATAACTCTTATTATTGGACTTGGTGCACAATCTCTTATTGCTGATATTATCGCTGGTGTCTTTATTATTTTTGAAAATGAATATGATGTTGGCGAAATTGTTTCAATTGATGGCTTTAGAGGAACAATATCAGAAATCGGAATCAGAGCAACAAAGATTACTGATGCTGCTGGAAACATCAAAATTATTAACAATTCAGATATTAAAAATGTTGTTAATCTTTCTCGTGAATTATCATTAGCGGTCGTTGATTGTGAAGTAAGTTATGATGTTCCTATTGAACTCGTAGAAAAAATATTAAAAGATAACCTCCCTGCTATGAAAGAAAAGATTCCTCAAATCATTGAAGGCCCTTTTTATAAAGGTGTTTCTGAATATGGAACAAGCAATGTTGTTTTAAAGCTTTTTGCTAAATGTAAAGAAGAAGATCGCTTCCAAGTTCAAAGAGATATTTTAAGAGAATATCATCGTGTCTTCTTAGAAAATGGTATTGATTTTGACTATGAACGTTTTGTAATTGAAAAGAAAGAGAAAAAAGAATATCACGTTCCTGAAAGTACAAAAGAACAAGCTGAAAGCTTTGTAGAAGAACAAAAAACTGCATCTTCAGGACTGGAAGAACAAGAGAAAAATTAATTTTTGTACGATGATAATCGTGTAATTTAATTTATTAAAATTAGAGTAGGATTAAAAATGTTCTACTCTATTTTTGTAGTTTGGCTGTTTTAGGTGTTTCAAAGTGAAAACTTTTATATTGAAAAGCCACTTTAATAAAAGAACAACTTTATTTAAACTTAAATTATCAATAAGCGGAGTAATCCTCAAATATTCAAAATATTTTGAACACTTTTAGGTAAAATCACTTTTTTACTCAACAATTTGCGATTTTCGGCATTTCGGCTATTTCAAAAATTGCGATTTTCGGCATTTTAGTCGTTTTAAAAATTGCGATTTTCGGCATAAAGCGTTATAATCAAGAAAAAATGGAGGTTTTATCAATGGCTGAAAGAATCTTTGAACGTAAAATATATCAAAAAATGCTCAATTGGAAAAACGAATTTAATGGAAAAACTGCTCTATTAATTAAAGGAGCTAGACGTGTAGGAAAATCAACTGTTGCAAAAGAATTTGCCGAAAAAGAGTATTCCAGTTACATTTTAATTGATTTTTCAATTGCTCCTAAAGAAGTACATAATTTATTTAGTGATATATCGAATTTAAATTATTTATTTTTAAGACTTCAACTTATATATCATGTAAATTTAGAGAATAGAAAATCTGTTATTATTTTTGATGAAGTTCAAAGAGAACCTCTTGCTAGACAAGCAATAAAACATTTGGTTAAAGATGGAAGGTACGATTATATTGAAACAGGATCTTTATTATCAATCAAAAAGAATGTAGAAAATATAGTAATTCCTAGCGAAGAAACTAGAATTGAAATGACCCCTATGGATTATGAAGAGTTTCGTTGGGCATTAGGAGATAAGGTGACAATTCCTATGTTAAAAATGGCTTTTGAAAATAAAATTCCTTTGGGTGATGATGTAAATCGCAGAATGATGAGAGATTTTAGATTATATATGCTTGTTGGAGGAATGCCACAAGTAGTAAAAGAATACATTGATACAAATAATTTTAATAAAGTTGACCAAGTTAAACGTTCTATATTAGAACTTTATGAAGATGATTTTAGAAAAATAGATTCAACAGGCAAAGCATCGTTAATGTTTTTAGCTATTCCTTCGGAGCTAGCTAAAAATACATCAAGATATCAAGTTTCAAGTGTTATTCCAGGAGAAAAGCAAGATAGAGTACTTGGAATTATTTCCGAAATGAAGGATTCTTTAACGGTTAATGTTGCATATCACGCAAATGATCCGAGTGTTGGTATGTCTTTGCATGAAGATATTAGTAAATATAAATTGTTTTTGAGTGATACAGGTTTATTTACTACGCTTGCCTTTATGGATAAAGATTTTACTGAAAATATAATATATGAAAAACTTTTAAGTGATAAATTAGATACTGACTTAGGCTACCTCTATGAAAACATGGTTGCTCAAACACTTTACGCATCAGGAAATAAATTATTTTATTACACATTCCCTAAAGACGAGTCAAAACATAATTACGAGATAGATTTTATGATTTCTAAAAAAGATAAAATTTGTCCAATAGAAGTTAAATCTTCAGGATATAAAACTCATGCATCAATTGATGCATTTGCGACTAAATTTTCAAGTAAAATTGGTCAAAAATATCTTGTATACACTAAAGATTTAAGAAAAGATGGAGATCTTCTTTGTATCCCTATTTACATGACTATGTTTTTATAAGAATATGCTTAAACATTCTTATTGGCAAAGATACAATTTCTTCGACAATATAAATAATGTTTAACGCAATTTCTTTTTTTAACAATAACTGTAAAAAAATATAAAATACCTTTAAGAAGATCAATTAATGCTTCCTTATGAAAAAATGGCAAAAATTATCTCTTAATTTTCTTTTTCATAGAAAAGAAAATTAAATAAGAAATGCAAGATAAAACTATAAATATTGAGGAAACAATCGAAATTATAAGTGCTAAATTTGAATCTTCGGCAGGATTCGAAGAATCATTTTCAATTTCTTCATAAACTGCTATCAATTTTAAATCATCGTATGCGACAAATGTGTATTCTTCGTTCGTGCTTAAAATATTTTCGTTTTCATCTTTCCAACACACAAATTTAGTACCTTCTTTTGGACTATCTGCTTTTATAGTAACGGAAGTTCCGGGTTTAACTTTTTGAGTCTTTATAGAACCGTTAATAACTGAAATAGTAACAATTTTTTCAAGTTTTGTTATATTCAATTCAAGAATTTCGTTATCTTTTTCATCAAAATTTTTATGACAAATAGTGCATTCTTTATGCGCTTTTATTCCATATTCATCATAAGTTGGTTCTTTTTCCTTAATCCATGAACTAAAAACATGATTTCCATAACCTAAATCAATTTGTATGCTTTGAATTTTAAAATTCTCATTTTTAAAATTCTCAGTTTTTATAATTTTTTCACCTTTTTCTATACATGATGGATTTTTAATAATTTCTTCATATGTATTTACGGTCTCTTCTTCAAAATGAGAAGAGTCTAATTTACAAATTCTTTTTGCTGTTACTTTTGTGTTGTCTTCATTCCGAAAATAAGTTGGTTCATTCCATTCGTGAATATGAATATTTGTTTTACATTTTGTATAAGCTTTAATTCGAGCAACATACCCACCATTAAGAATGTAATCGTAACCATAAGAACTTTTAGAAAACGAAGGCTTTTTAGAATCAGATTGAACAACACTAATATAAGCGTTGCTATTTGGATTACTAACTTCAATAATTATTGAAAAATAAGAACCACGATTTATTAATATCGGAGAGTCTAATTTAATAGTTTGATAACCACCATATTTAAATTTTTGAGTTTTTGAAGCTTTTAAAGTACCATTTTCTATAGAAGTTTGACCCCAACCAGGTAAATCAGTATAAATTTTAACGTTTACATCAACATCATTTCCATAAAATCCAACATTTATAGCTTCAATATATTCATTTTTATTATCTATGCCTTTCTTTGCTTCATAGACATTTGCACAACTTTTTAATTTTAAAATTCCAAAATCATTTACATTGTTGTCGTAATAGTAGTTATAATCGTAAGTTTCTTTTGAAGCATAAGAAAAAGTCCACGAAGTTGAATCAGAGATTTTACTTTCGTATGTAAGATAAAAATAACTATTATCATTATAGCTATTTTTTACTAGCCAACCGCCATTTCTATTTACGTTTCCTGGTTTAAATAATGATTTATCTATTGTGTCATCCCATCCGATTAATGTGATTGCGTGAGGAATAACATTATTAGCAGCTAAATCATTGTAATATAATTTTGTTCCACCATCATATGAACAAGAAGCAGTGATGGCACCATATCTAGCAATTGCTTTTTTAATTTCTAGAATTCTATCTTCGCCATTTATACCTGAAGAAATTAAATTAGCACTTTCAAGTCGATATAACGAATTTTCATAAACATCTAAAGCAGGTTTATTGCCTTCAACAGGTCCTTGCCACATGCTTAAAAGTGGCGCAGTTAATTGAATTGAACCTGAGTTAGTGGCCCATGAATCAGCGCTTTTATCATGATACGAATAATTATTATTTAAAGGATCTGAATTTCTAACATATCTTCTATA
The DNA here is from genome assembly GCA_900545015.1 of uncultured Mollicutes bacterium. Taxonomy (GTDB): domain Bacteria; phylum Bacillota_I; class Bacilli_A; order RFN20; family CAG-826; genus Onthovivens. The sequence continues at coordinate 74,826 of UQXJ01000003.1, forward strand.
AGCTAAAGCTTGAGGATTTAATCTTAAGGTGTCTTTATTACTAATTTTATTTTTTAATATCGATGCTTCAGATGCATTTATTGCACTATATGCCCAGCATAAATTTGTCGACCCCTGATCTTTAATAGGTGTTAATTCATCACGACAATCAAATTTTGATGCTTTAATAATTTCATCTTCTGAGTCGTAAAAACTCGTAACGGAGTTAACTTTTTTAATTGAATTTTCTATAACACAATGGTTTTGATTATTAAAATTTATAGAAAAATTCATTGATAAAGAAGTGATAAACGTTAAAAATAGAGCGTTAATTAATTTAATTTCATGAATCATTTACTTAATTGCACCTCGTAGAAATTATAAAATTATACGACTATAATCGTATAATTTTAAAAATAAGTTTGATAGTTAGATATTAAAGTTTATAAATGTGAAGGAAAGCAGTGCTATAGTTCTCGTCTTCACCGTTTCCTACTATAACTATTTTTAAAGTATTATCTGAATTAAAGAATGATTTTATCATCACTTGATGTAAATTCAAAACTTTTGATGTAATTCTTATATCCTTCAACGTATGCTGCATCATATGAGCTTGCAAAATAAATTACAAAGAATGGATTGCTTTCGTCTGTAAAATCATCATAATCGCCATCGAAATCGTTATTAAACTTAGTTGCATCTGCTACTGGATAATATGGAACTTTTTTAGCAAATTCTTCTCCATAATGTTCAACTAATCCTTTATATGAATTTTTTGAAAATGAAGATGAAACTTGATCCCAAGTTTTAAATGTTCCAGTTTCTCCAGCAGAATCTTTAATTGCTTTTTCTAGATTAGCTTTTAAAGTTTCATTAATTGCAGTTGATTCATAACTAAATGAAATTTCTTCAGTTGATAAACCATAAGAATAAGTAATGTTGCTGATTTTATTATCACTAATTTTCATTTCAAAAGTAGAAGGATCAATTGTTAATGGATTGAGTGAAAAACCAATAGTTGAACCAATATTTATAATATCGTTATATGTAGCAAGAGTGTTTTCATCTTTTTTAAATAAAACTTCGCTAGAAATATCAAAATTAATAAAATCTTTAAGAGTTTTATCTTTAATTGGCTCGCCAATTAGTTGAACACTGTTATCTTCTTTGTAATTGAATTTATAAATTGTGCCATCTTTTTGATAAAAACCTTCATATTCTGATTTTTCAAAAGTCTTGTTTTCTCCTGAAATGACATAAGTTGGTTTAAGAATGTAATTTGAACCTTTGATAAAATAAGTTTCACGTGTTCCACCCCATGCTGCATCAATTGTTTTAGCGACAAATGTGCTATCATCATTTTTGATGATATTAAGCATATCTTTAATTTCTTTATCATCTTTAGAAGCAGACTTTTTAGTGTTTTCTTCAATAATATTAGGTTCTTTTAAAACTTTTGTATTAATCCATCTATAGAAATAATCGTTTGTATCTTTATCAAGTAAAATTCCTGTATAGAAATTCATTTCACTAACGCTACCTGATTCATCTAAAGTAACTTTAATTTCTTGACATTTCCAACTATAGATTTTTGAATCTTGAGTGATTGAATAAGCTAAGCGTGATGCATCTTCACCAACATAAGTGTAAGAAGTGTCAGTATCATAAAGTTTTACAAATTTATCTAATTCAAAATCGTTTTTAGAAACGAATCCAAATTCACTATAATTTTTGGTTGTTTCTTCTTCAATTAACTCGTTTTTAGCATTAACACCAACCTTCTTTAAAGTACCTGTTTCATCAACTCTTTTATAAGTTAAACTTGAAGTTTTAGTGCCATCTTCAAAGTCTTCAACTGAGATATAATTATTATAAATATCAAGGTTAGTTTTCTTGACTTCTAAAGCGGTTAAATTACCACCACCTGCTAAAGTAACGTCCGAAATTGTTGAAACAAATGAAACGTTATTAAATAGGTTGTTTGCTTTATTTAATAAGCTTTCTGCAGGCTTTTTGAATGAATTTACGTAATTTTCAACGATATCAATCTTTGAATTACCGATATTTTTAACTGTAACTTTACCACCAACATCGATAGTATAATAGTCATCAATTTCTTTATCATAGTCTTGGAATTCAAGTACTAAATCTTTGTCACTATTTAAAGAAATTTTGACTCTTTTTATGCCATAAAAATCTAATTGAGCTGAGAAAATATTGATGATATTTTCGTCACTAATTATGAATTCACTATCGATATTTTCTTCTGAATTTAAAACATTAGTTGAAGTAAATTTTGGTAAATTTCTTAAAGCATTTCCTTTATTTAAATCAGTAACTTTTTGACTTGTATATTCTTCATTAAAGGATTGCCCTTTAATATTTACTTTATTATTTGCGATTTCAAAATCATATGAATAAGTATTTTCACCGTATGTATTTAATAAAATTGATCCTAAATTTAAATATGAAACGTAATAATATTTGCTTGTGACAACATCTTCATATTTAATTGAACTGATTTCGTAACTTAATGTAAAATTACCATTTTTAAGATCGTTTAAATGTTTAAAAATTAGTTCTTTTGTAGTTAATTCTGGAGTTGGTTCAGGGTTTGGTTTTGGGTCTGGAGTAACTATATCATCTCCTTTTGAACCACAGCTAATTGATGAGAAAGTAATTGCGGATAAAATTAATAATGCTGCTAATTTTTTCATAAGTAAAAATCTCTCTTTCTTTTTTGCTTAGAAATTATAACCTAAATGAGGAAGTCTTACATTAAAATTAATTTACTATTATCGTATTGTTTTGAATAAGATTCTTTAAAATAATTTTCTGCAACTTATTTATATTATTGGTATTTTAGTAATGAGCTTGGTAAGCGGCCATTAATATTTATAAAAGATATTTTAGCCATCATTGCTTGCCAAAAAATACATTAAATTGCATAGATAAAAGGATAGTTAATTGACTGTTTTATAAAACCATCTAATCATTTGGCTTTTTTCCTTTTAATAAAAATAATTAGTGAAAAAATATTAACAAACAACGAGAGAACAACCAATAAACGGAACCATATTCCTGATAAATTAAAAATTTGAATATACCACCAAATAAAGGAATATGTTTGATTCCGATATAAAGGGTTTATTAATGTATAAATAAATAATCCAATGAAAGCTAAAAGAGAGATTAAAATTGCTATTAAAAGAATAAGGTCTTTTTTATCAACTAACAAGTTTTGATGCTTGCTAATTAAATTTGATTTTTGACATTCTTCTGAAATATCACCTTTAAGTAAATAATCTAAAGAGACACCAAATAGGCTTGCCATAGTAGTTAAACTTTCAATATTGGGCTCACATACATTTTTCTCCCGTTTAGCTACCGCTTGACGAGACAAAGATAAACACTCAGCTAACTTTTCTTGAGAATACCCTTTTTCTTTACGTAGCTTTTTTATTCTTTCTCCTGTTGTCATTTAATTTAACTCTCTTTCTTTTCCCTAATACTCCGTAATTTTAATAAAAGGATAATCAAATATCAATCAACCTGAAGTTGCGAATTGTATAAATTTTGTAGCAACCAGTAAAATTATTATCAACAAATATGATTTTTTTTAAAAATACATTTATTATTTTGCTTGAGATTATTCATAAAAATCATTAAACATAGAAACTTTTATATCCCTATTATATATGAGCATTTTTTTAATTAATTTAACTGATTTTTAACATAAAGTTTTTTGCAATAATAAAAGTTTGATTTTTCATAAAGATAAAAAAGTCTAAAAGAACCAATTCTTTTAGACATAAATTAGGAAACTAATTTTGTAGTTTTTAAAGCAACTAAAATACTTTATAATAAAGGTGGGAACAGAAGTGTACAAAAAAGTATAAATAAAATTATTTTATACGATGCTTACTCACTCAAGTAAATTTATCTATAATTATTTCGTGAAGTTCTGTAGTCTAAAATTTGAGAACACTTCGTTCCTTTTTATATACTTAAAAATTATTTTCCTTTTTTAGATGCTAGAATAACAAAACTAATATAAAAACCTAGAAATGCTATAAAAGCAATGATACTTATAGTTCCAAAAGTAAGAGACATTGAACGTGAAACGTTGTCTGCAAATTTCAAGAGGTATACAGAAGTACCAACAAAGAACAAACAAAGTACTAATGAAATTATTGAAGTAATGAAACAAATTTTTCCTTTTTCCATAAAAAATTTCTCCTTGATAAAATTATAAAAATGCATAAAAAATATGTAAATTATTTTTACATTAAGGATTTTATGAATAGTTAGCTATAAAGGAGCTTTAAAGAAGTGCCCGTGGGTATTATTTGAGCTATCAAAAGATGGAGATTCTAAATTACCTTCAAGTTTAGCTTTTGCTAATTTAATAATTCTAGAAGTTTCTTCTTTTGATTCAGTTGTAAATACAAGTCTAAAAGCATTTACACCTTTAATTTTGTCGATTTCATCGATATTATTTGTAATTTTTGAATTTAAAATTTTAATAGTGCAGTCATCATTAAATAAAATAGGGAAAGAAGTGAAACGATCTTTTAAAGAATAAGATCCTTTTTTACACATTCCACACATTCCAAGTCGTTTTAAAGGACAATATTTAGTGTGCATCAAGGTAGAAGAACCATAAATTATAAGTTCTAAATTAGGATTTTTATGATATGCGTTATTGTAATTTGTAATTAAAGTGTTAATTTTTTCTTTATTAATTTCTAAAGATAATGTAATTCTTGTTGCACCTAAAGAAGATAAAATTGCAGCAGTTTCATAATTAGTAACATTTAAAGAATAATCAGTTACTAAATTTACATTTTTATTTTTGTAATATGATAAAGCTCCTAATCCTCCAACTAAAATTTCGTTAGCTTCATCAACATAATGTTCATTGTTTCTTCTAACAATATTTTTAAAATAGATGTGTTCAATACCAAGTTCTTTAGCAACGTTATATTGCTCTTCATTATTAACTTCAACAGTTAAATAAGGAGCGCTAATAGGAGTGTCCAAAGGCAAAATTTCCCTTTTATTTTTTAGACTAACTTTATGATTTAATCTAATTTCATTTAAAGATTCGATTGCTTTTCTTCTTAATTCATTGATCTCTTTTAAAGGTATAAAAATGTTTTCATCAATATTAATTTTGATGTCTTTAATTTCATAAGGTGTATCATTTAATTTATTTAATTGATTAATAATATTTGTTTTAGAAGTTGGAGAAGAGATAGCGTTTGTTACTAAAATTTTAGATTTTGCGTATGATTTTATCACGTTATATTCAACCATCAAAAGTGGCTCTTTATTAAGTTTTGCTTCAAAAACCATGCAAATCTCAAGTTTTTTATATTCTTTAGCCTTTAAAGTCTCATTAATTTCTTTATAAAAATTGATGTCTTTTGTTTTAAAAATACGTGCACCTAAAAATACTTTTTTATCAGTATAGATGATTGCGATTTTATTATTTTTATCAACAACATTAAAAGAAGCATCGAATTGTCTTGTGATAGGAACGCTAATTTCTTCAAAAGGATTTTTACTTTCAATACGAATTTGATCACCTTTATTTAGTTCATCCGTTAACTTAATCCATATTTTATTTTTATTTATTTTTACGATTTTACCAATCTCGTAACCATAATTATTTGGCCTTTCAATGTTAGTGATATTTTCACTTGTTTCACCAAAAATAAAACCTTTTGTGTATGTTCGATTGAAGACTTTTTCTAAATCTTTTTTGTTAAACTCATCATTATCTAAAATCTTTCTATAGCTTCTTGTAACGCTAGCAACATATTCAGGTTCTTTCATTCTTCCTTCAATTTTTAATGAATCAACAAAATTCATATTTTTGATTTCATCGGATAAATTTAAGTCTTTCATTGACAATAAATAACCAGTTTTTATTACATTATTATTTTTATTATCAATTAAAGAATAAACTTGCCTACAGCAACCTGCACATCTTCCACGATTTCCACTTCGATCTCCTATCATAGAGCTCATTAAACAATTTCCTGAATAAGCAACACAAAGTGCTCCATGAATAAAAGCTTCAACTTCAATATTAGTTTGCTTTTTAATATCTCTAATAACTTTAATTGGAGTTTCGCGAGCAAGAACAACGCGAGTTCCACCTAACTCTTTAACAATTTTTGCTCCATTAACATCATCAATACCCATTTGAGTTGATGCGTGAGCTTCGATTGATTTATAAGTAGAAGTTATGTAATTAAAAAGAGCTAAGTCTTGAACAATAAGAGCATCAACTCCAATTTCAGCAAGTTTATCAACAGTTCTATATGCTTCAAGAAGTTCATAATCGTATAAAACTGTATTCATTGTTACGTAAATTTTGACATTTCTGAGGTGAGCAAAATGTACATATTCTTTTAAATTATCTAAATTGAAGTTTTCTGCGTATGCTCTTGCATTAAATTTGTCTAATCCTAAATAAATAGCATCAGCGCCATTACTAATTGCGGCATAAAAAGCTTCTTTTGTTCCTGCTGGAGAAAGTAATTCACTAATTTTCATGAGCGTATTCTATCACATTGAACTTTAAATTTTTAGATTAATCGATAAATAGAGAAAAACTTTATATATATAAAGGATATAAGGATAAAAAGATGATAAAACGCCCTTTTTAACTTTAATGTTAGGTGAGTTTAAAGTATGATTTAGTCATGAACAAAAATTTAGAATTATTGGCACCAGTTGGCGACAAAGAAAGATTAGAAGCCGCCGTTTATTTTGGAGCGGATGCGGTGTATTTTGCAGGCAAAAAATTTGGATTAAGAGCATTTGCATCAAATTTCGATGAAGATGAAATTAAAGATTCAGTGAAATTTTGTCATGAACACAATGTAAAAGTTTATGTAACTGTTAATATTTTAGCTCACCAATCAGACTTTATTGGTCTTGTTGATTATTTAATACATCTTGATGAATCACATGTTGATGGAGTTATTGTTAGTGACTTAGGTATTGCTCACATGGTTAAAGAATATACAAATCTTGAACTCCATGTATCAACGCAAGCTAATATTACAAACGCTGAATCTGCAAAAGTTTGGGTTAAATTAGGCGCAAAAAGATTAGTTCTTGCACGTGAACTTTCCATTGAAGAAGTTAAAGCAATTAAAGACGCAGTTGGCGATGATATTGATATTGAATGTTTTTGTCATGGAGCAATGTGTATTTCATATAGTGGAAGATGCCTTTTATCAAATTATTTTTTAGGTAGAGATTCAAATAAAGGCGCATGCGCTCAACCTTGTAGATGGGAATATGCAATATACTCAAAAAATAAAGAAAATCCAATGGATGATTATTATCCGATCGAAGAAGATGAAAGAGGAACGTATATTTTAAATAGTAAAGATATGTGTTTAATAAATCATATTAGTGAACTTGATAAAGCTGGTATCAAATCCTTTAAAATTGAAGGAAGAATGAAATCAACATATTATGTTGCAACTGTTGTTAATGCTTATAGAAGAGCAATTGATAATTATTTAAATAATAATGATAGTAATTTTGATTATATCGAAGAACTTGAAAAGACATCAAATAGAGCTTTTACAACTGGTTTTTATTTTCATGATGAACATAAAACAAACAAAGTTAGTTCTAGATTAATTCAAAACTATGATTTTATAGCTCTTGTTGTAGAAGATACTAAAGATGGAAAAGTATTAATTGAACATAGAAATAAATTTGCTTTAGGAGATGAACTTGAAGTACTTTCGCCAAATGATACTTTTGATAAAATAATTAAATTAAATGAAATTGTTGATGAAAAAGGTAATTCAATCGAAGAAGTTAAAAAAGTAAAACAAAGGGTATATATCAAAACTGATTTAGCACTTAAAAAAGGTGATATCTTACGCAAAAAGAGATAATTATGAAATTGAAAGATAACAAAATTTTTAGATGGATAATAATCCCAATTTGTTTAGCACTTTGCTTTTTTGGTAGATTTATTCCTGCTCCAGAAGGACTTAATAGCGATTCAATGGGAGTTGTTTTTATTTTCCTTGGATCTTTGATTTTGTGGCTAACTATTGGAATTGATTGGCCAAGTCTTTTATGCATGGTTTCACTAGGATTTTTAGATAAGATTGGATTTAACAAGGTACTAACTTCTAGCTTTGGAAATTCTACTTTTATATTCCTTCTTTTTACATTTATTTGTACATACGCTTTATCTAAAACATCTTTAATTAAGTGTGTTGCTTTATTTTTTATAAATCTTAAAATTGCAAAAAAGAATGGAGATTTGTTTGTTTTTTGCTTTTTATTTGCAGTTTTATTACTTGGATTATTTATTTCTCCATCGGTTTTATTTGTTGTAATTTTACCAATTTTAAATGAAATTTTTGAACTTGCTAAGATAGAGAAAGAAGATAAAGTTGCTAAAGCTTTAATGATGGGACTTGGTTTTACTGTTTCGATTAGTAGTGGGATGACTCCTATTGCTCATGTCTTTCCAATATTAGCAATGAATGCAGCAAATATTACAGTTGATCCTCTTTCTTATATGGGTGTTGCTATACCAACTGGATTGATTTTATTTATTTTGATGCTTGTGGTTTTTAAATTATTTTTAAGACCAGACACATCTAAATTAAAGGAAGTTGATGTATCTAAAATTAAAGGTGAATTACCTAAAATTAATAGAAAAGATATTATCGTCGTTTCTATTTTTATAGGTGTAATTTTACTTTGGATTATTCCTTCTATTTTTAAAGGTGTATCAACTAATTTCTATAATGCTATTAATAAATATGGAACAGCAATGCCACCAATGTTAGGAACTCTATTGCTTTGTATCATTAGAGTTGATGATGAACCTATTATTAAAATAGATAAAGCTTTTAAAGAAGGAATTCCTTGGGGAAGCTTAATAATGTGTGCAGCAACTTTAGCATTAGGAAGTGCATTAACTAATGATGACATTGGTATTAAAGCGTTTTTATCAGCAAATCTTGGCAGCTCACTTGCTAACACTTCAACTATTTTATTACTTATTATATTTATAACTTGGGCAAATTTACAAACTAATTTATCATCAAATATGGTTACAGCAACACTTGTTGCAACAGTTGCAAGCACAATAATTGCAAGTAGCGTTACAGTGATAAATTTAAATGCTTTAATTTGTGTAATTGGAATGGGTGCAAGTTTTGCATTTGCTACACCTCCATCAATGCCACACATAGCAATTGTTAGCGGGAGCGGATACGCAAATACAAAAGATGTTTTAATTTTTGGTAGCATATTAATGGTATTATCAATTGTAGTATCACTATTAGTTGCTTATCCATTAGGATCATTATATTTATAAGGAGAATTCATGAAAGAGTTAGTTGAATCAAGAGAAAGAATAGATGAAATAGATTCTAAAATTATTGAACTTTACGAAGAACGCATGGAAATCGTAAAAGATGTTATTAAATATAAAATTGAAAATGGCATCGCTGTGCTTGATAGTGGACGTGAAAATTCAATGCTAGAAAAGAATCTTGATAAAATTCAAAATCCTGAATATAAGAAATATTATAAAGAAGTTTTAAGTGGATTTTTAAAAGCAAGTAAGGAAATGCAAAATGATATTAAAGAGGAATATAATGGAAAATGATTCCTCTTTTTTAATAAAAATTCACTGAAATTATAATAAAATAGAATTAATTATATGAAGAACGCGATGAGGATTAATAAATGAAAACAATTAAAGATAAATATTTAGTGGTTGGTGCTGATATTTCTGGATATCCACTCAAAGAAGCAGTTTGTGAACATTTAAGAAAAGAAGGATGGAAAATAGAAGATTTAGGCGTAAAAAGTCCTGAAGATAACGATACAGAAAATATGTTTCAAAGAGTTGGATTTAGAGTTGGAGCAAAAATTTCTGAAGGTGAATATGAAAGGGCGTTAGTATTTTGTGGAACAGGCATGGGAATTCATATTGCTGCAGGTAAATGCCCAAGAGTACATTCTGGTGTTGTTGAGTCTCTTCAATCTGCTTTAAGAGCTATTACAGGTAATGGTGTAAACGTACTTGCTATGGGTGCAAATTATGTTAGTCCTGAACTAGGATGTCAAATTGCTGATGCATACTTAAATGCCAGTTTAGGAAGTGAACAAACTTGGTGGCCTAATTTTTATGAATTTCATAAATTAGCTATAGATGAAATTGATGCTTTCGATTATGAAACTTACAAAAAGAATAATTTTAAAGTCAAACATTTAAATGATTTCGAATGTAAACCATGCAAAAAAGCAAATTAAAAAACAGCCTAATGATTGATTACTAAGAACATACTTAATTATACATTTTAGTTTAAAATTAAAATGTATGTTGTATACGCAATTTTAAAATAATTTTAATATTATAATTAAAGAAATAAACTCAAAAAATATCTAAAAATTATCGAATTTTTGTCAATTTTTAACATTATTTAATACTTTTTTGGTAAAAATGCTTTCTTTTTAACAGTAATTAAAAAAGTATAAAAATAATATTTAGCGTATAAAAATTAGAAAGATTATTTCATCTACATAAATATAAATTTTTAAAAAATGTGTAATAATAAGTGCAAAGGAATAATATGAAGTTTATGATTCGAATAAGAAATGAGAATTTAAAATAATACAAAGGCAAATGTGAGACATCTTTTTAAAAAATGTATTATTAATAATTAAAAAATAAAAAATCCTTTTTTGCAGTTGCGTGCTTTTTTAACCACTGCTTTTCATGCTTTATGATACAATGTCGGTAGAACTTATTTGAAGTCTACAATTCTTGCTTGGCGGTTAGGTTGTAGACTTCAAATAAGTCTAACCGCCACCAATGAATAAAAATAAATTTGCCAAAATTAAATGTCATAATTTCTATGAAAATAATGACGTAATGAATGAATATAAAGCCTTGATTAAAGAGACAACGAATTTTTGGTACGAAAATAAGCACACATCAGTTACTAAAACTGAAATAAATTTAATTAACTCCATCAAAACTTCAACCTGTCCTTACTGTGGAAGCAAC